>RGVT01000025.1 GCA_010027105.1 Planctomycetia bacterium | reverse complement strand
GGCGATCGGGGCGCCGGGCATTCCCACATCGGGCACGAGCAGCCGCGCGGTGCGGATGGAGCCGGTTTCCATGCCGCCCTTCACTCGAGTCCGCGGAGCGGCCACGATCGATCTGGAGGCCCCCGTCACGGGCCGGCTCGTGCGGCAGCTCGTCGACGAGGACGACGTCGTGACCCCGGGCACGGCGCTGGCCGAGTTCGCCGCCGCCGCGGAGTGAGCCGCCGATGACCTTGCTCCCCCTCCCCGCCGGCCCGCGCACCTGGCTCCTGGCCATAGCCGGCGCTGCGGCGATGTTCCTCGTGCAGCCGCCGGCCGACCTGTGGCCGCTCGCCTGGGCCGCGCCGCTGCCGTGGCTCCTGCTCGCCGTCGGGCCCCGGCCGGCCGGCCGCCATCCCTGGCTCGTGATCTGGACGGGCGGCCTCGTCCACTGGCTGCTCGCGCTCCACTGGCTGCGGCTGCCCCACCCGGCCACCGCGATCGGCTGGGTGGCGCTGTCGGCCTACCTCGCCTGCTACGTCGTGCTCTTCGTGTGGACGACGCGGCGGCTCGTGCACCGGTGGGGCTGGCCGCTCGTGCTCGCGGCCCCGGTGGCGTGGATGGGCTGCGAACACCTGCGCGGCTGGGTCCTCGGCGGCTTCACGTTCGCGGGCCTGGGGCACACGCAGTGGCGGTGGACCATGCTCGTCCAGCTGGCCGACGCGTTCTCGACCGTCGGGGTCGGCGGCGTGGTGATGGCCGGCGCCGCGGGGCTCGTCGGGCTTCTCACGGGCGGCACGTGGCGCGCGCGGGCGGTGGCCGCGGGCTGCGGGCTGGTCGTGCCGGCCGTCGCCCTGGCCTACGGCGCCTGGCGGCTGGCCACCGCACCGCCCGCCGACGACCGGCCGCTCGACGTGCTCCTCGTGCAGGGCTCGATCGACACCGAACTCAAGCACGACCCCGACGCCGCGGCGGACGTGGCCCGCCATTACGACGACCTGACGCGCGCAGGGCTCGCCGAAGGGGAAGCGCCCGGCGGGTCGCCGGCCGTGAAGCCCGACCTCGTGGTCTGGCCCGAGACGATGTGGCGCTTCGGGCTCGTGGCGATCGATCCCGCGGAGGTGCTGCCGGAGGGCGTGGTCACCGCCACGCTCGGGGCCGCGGAATCCGACCCGGCCGACCCCGCCACGCGGCAGGCCCGCTGCCGCCGCGCCCTCGAGCAGGAGCGGCTCGACGCCCTCGCCGCCTTCGCCCGTCGCTACGGCACGCACTGGCTGGTGGGGCTCGACCGCCAGGAGGTGACGCCGGGGGCCCCCGGGGGCGCCCGCCACTACAACGCCGCGGTGTTCCTCGACGCCGTGGGCACTCCCCGCGGCTGCTACGACAAAATGCACCCGGTGCTGTTCGGCGAGACGATCCCGCTCGGCGACGTGTTCCCCTGGCTGTATCGCCTCACGCCGCTGCCGGCGGGGCTCACGCCCGGCCGGCGGCCCCTGGCCGTGGAGATCGCCGGCCACCGCGTGGCGGCGAACATCTGCTATGAGACGGCCCTTCCCGGCGCGGTGCGGGCGCTCGTGCGCACGCTCGCGCGGGAGGGGCGCCGGCCCGACGTGCTCGTGAACCTCACCAACGACGGCTGGTTCTGGGGCTCGAGCGAACTCGACATGCACCTGGCCTGCGGCATCTTCCGGGCCGTCGAGGTGCGCACGCCGCTTTTGATCGCGGCCAACACCGGCTTTTCGGCCTCGATCGACGCCTCGGGGCGGCTGCTGGCCCGCGGCCCCCGGCGCGACACGGCCACGCTCCGGGCGGCGGCCGCACGGGACGGCCGGTGGAGCCCGTGGCTGGTCTGGGGGGCTGTTCCGACCGGGGGATGTGTGGCGGTTGTGGCGGCGGCCCTCCTCGGCGGCCTCGTCGAGTGGAAGGCCGGCACAACGCCCGCTCCAGACGCGTTGACCGGCCTGCCGATCCAGGGATAGGCTGCGGGGAGAGGGTGCGCATGAACATCATCGGCAAGATCTTCGTGTTCGCGGTGTTCGTGCTGAGCCTCGTGTTCATGAGCTTCGCCGTCGCGCTCTACTCCACGCACACCAACTGGCGCGAGGAGATCACCCGCACGGCCGACCAGGTGCAGGCCGGCAAGCCGCTCGGCTACAAGCTGCAGCTCGAGCAGGCGAAGAAGGAGCGGGAGTCGCTCACGGCCGAGATCGCCCGGCTGACCGCCGAGGTGGCCGCCTCGGAGGCCGCCCGCGACCAAATCGTCGCCAAGATCCAGACCGCCCTCGAGGAGAAGGACAAGGAGCTGCAGGAGCTCCGCAAGAACAAGGACCTCCGCGAGGACGAGCGGGAGAAGGCACAGTCGGAGCTCGCCATGGCGCGGACGGAGCTCGAGAAGGCCACGAAGACGGTCGAAGACCTGCGGGCCGACATCCGCGGCATGCAGGCGAAGGTCGACGAGCAGGTGGGCCGCTCGGCGAAGCTCGCCGGCGAACTCCACGAGAAGATCTCCTTCCTCGAGATCGCCAACGAGCGCAAGGCGCAGCTCGAAAAACAGGTGGCCAACGCCCGGCTGCTCCTCAAGCAGCACGGCCTGGCGATCGAGAGCCTGCCCCGCGACCACCTGCCCACGGCCGGCGGCATCGTGACGGCCGTCGCCGACGACTCGATCGAGGTCACGCTCGGTGGCGACGACGGCGTGCAGATGGGGCACTTCCTCGAGGTGTACCGCGACGACGAGTATCTCGGCCGCGTGCAGGTGATCAGCGTCAAGCCCGACCGCAGCGTGGGCCGCGTGATCCGGGAGTTCAGACGCGGCGACATCCAGCCCGGCGACCGCGTGGCGACGCGGCTCAAGGCTTGACGCGCGCACGGAGTCCGGGATGGCCGACGATTCCAAGCCCGCACCGCGACCCCCCGTGAACGTCTACACGGCGATGCTCGTGCTCTCGTTCATCGCCATCGCCATCGGCTGCCTCGTGCTCGCGCTCGATCTGGGCCGCTACAACTTCGAGATCCAGCCGCCGGCCGGCATGAAGCCCTCCTGACGCGAGGCGGTGATGTTCGGCTGGCTGCGGGAGCGGCGGCGGCGGGCGATCCTGGCCCGGCCGTTTCCCCCCGCCTGGCTCGAGATCCTCGCCCGCAACGTCAGGCAGACGGCGTGGCTTTCCGACGACGAGGCCGAAGCGGTGCGGGCCTGGGTCGCCGTGTTCCTCGCCGAGAAGCGGTTCGAGGGCTGCGGCGGGCTCGAGGTCACCGACGAGGTGCGGGTCTCGATCGCGGGGCAGGCGGCGCTCGTGATGCTCGGCCTCGAAGGGGAGCACCTCGACCGCCTCCAGTCGGTGCTCGTCTATCCCGGCGACTATCTCGCGCCCAAGTCGGCGCCGCTCGAAGGAGGCGGCGCGCTCGAGTGGCAGGAGGAGCGGCTGGGCGAGACGTGGGCCGGCGGCAGCATGGTGCTCTCGTGGCCCCGCGTCGTCGCCGGCGGCCGGCTGCGCGACGGCCCGCGGTCGGTCGTGATCCACGAGTGCGCGCACGCGGTCGACATGCTCGACGGCGAGGTCGACGGCATCCCGCCGCTCGCGTCGCCCGGGGAAACCCGCGGCTGGGCGGCCGCGATCGACGACTGCCAGCTGCACTTCGAGGAGGCGCTCGACGAAGGGCGGAGCGTGCCGTTCGACGATTACGCGCTCGAGAGCCCGGGCGAGTTCTTCGCCGTGGCGAGCGAATGCTTCTTCCAGGATCCGCATCGCCTGGCCCGGTTCGACGCCCCGCTCTACGGGCTTCTCCGTCAGGCCTGGCGGCAGGACCCCGCATCCCGCGTCCCGTTCCGCCGCCCCCCGTAGGACAGGCTTCAGCCTGTCAGCCCCGTAGGACAGGCTTCAGCCTGTCAGCCCCGTAGGACAGGCTTCAGCCTGTCGCGCGCGATGACAGGCTGAAGCCTGTCCTACGGCGCCGCCAGGTGCTCCGTCTCGTTGAAGGCCGAGAGCTCCGGGCCGGGCCAGTCGAGGAACGTCAGCGAGGCGTTGGCGAGCGCGGGGAGCTTCGTGAACGGCCGCTCGGCGGCCCGGGCGAGCAATGGGTGTGAGCGGCCGAGCAGGCTGCCGAGGGCCGCCGTGAGCACGCCGCCGTGGGCCACCACGATCATGTGCCGTGCCGGCCGCTCCGCGAGCCTCTCGAGCGCGGCCCGGCCCCGGGCGGCGAGGCCCGCCCGCGATTCGCCGCCGGGGATCGCATAGTCGGCGTCGCCGCTCCGCCAGCGGGCCACCTCCTCGGGAAACGCGGCCTCGAGGTCGGCCCACAGCCGGCCCTGGAAGATGCCGGCGTGCAATTCGGCCAGTTCGTCCTCGATCCGGAGCGGCAACCCGAGCGCGCGGGCGATCGCCGTGGCCGTCTCGTGGGCCCGCGCGAGCGGGCTCGACCAGATTTCGTCGATCGTCACGTCGGCCGGCAAGGAACGGGCCCACGTCGCGAGGGCTGCGGCCTGACGCCGGCCGAGATCGGAGAGCGACACGTCGGCCCGCCCCTGCACCCGGGCCTCGGCGTTGTAAACGCTCTCACCGTGACGCACGAGGTACTGTCGCATGGCCGTGCGTCAGCCTACCGCACCGGATCGCTCGGCGGCAGCGCGGCGAGGTCGGACCGGCCGGATGCCGGCCCGGGACCGTGCTGCGGATGGCCCGCATGCGTCTTCGAGAGCTCCTCCACGAACTCGCGGCTCGAGCCTTCGAGCACGAACACCTCGCTCGCGGCCTGCGTCGCCCCGTGGGGCCGCACGATGCAGATCACCTCGGCCCGCCCCTCGTGCCGGCGCACGTGGTCGAGCAGCGCCTGCTCCCCGTCGGAGAGGCTCGCGCCGCTCGCCGCGGCCGTGACGCCCGGCCCGACGGGCGGCGCCGTGGCCGTGCCCGGGGAGGCGGTGGGCAGCGCGCCGCCGCGGTCGCGGCGGTCGAACGACACCGGCGGCATCTCGGCCGGCATGCTCGGCAGGCTCGGGCCGGCGGCGTCGGCCACGGAGCCGCTCGGGTAGACGCTCCTGTAGACGAACGCCAGGCCCGCCTCGTCGAGCATCTCGTGGATGGCCGGCAGGGCGGCGAACAGCCCCTCGTTGTCGGTGGGATCGGCGGCGTTGCAGACGCCGAGCAGCGTGCCGTCGACGCCGAACAGTCCCCCGCCGGACCTTCCCTGCACCGGCTGCCCGGCCACCTGCACGTTGGCCGGCCCGAGATACTTGTCGACGGCGGTGACGCGGCTGTGATGGATCGACGGATCGTGGCCGCCGTTGCAGCCGACGGTCACGACCGGCTCGCCCGCGGCGGTCGCTCGCTGCGGCCCGCCCACCTTCGCGGGCTCGAGCGGCGCGTCGGTGAAGATGCTCACGAGCGCGAGGTCGCGCTTCAGGTCCCACGAGATCACCTGCCCGGCGAGGCCTCGCGGGCCGCCGGGCCCGAAGAGGTCGACTTCGACCCTGCCCTGCCCGCGGGAGTCGCGGAAGATGTGGCCGCAGGTGAGGACCAGGGCCTCGCCCTGCCGGCAGTCGATGACGGTGCCTGTGCCCCACGAAGCCCCCTGACCGTCCTCCACCCGCAGGCGGGCCGTGGCGGCGACGAGGCGCCTCTCCAGCGGCCCGTGGGCGCCGTTCTCCGGGGCCCTGTCCGCCACCGCCCTGTCCGGCGCTGCCGCCCTGTCCGGCGCTGCCGACCGGTCCGGCGCTGCCGACCGGTCGAGACGCCCGGGGGTTCCCCCGTCGACGGTCGTCGCAGTCTGCGCCGGCAGCACGCGGGCCGGGGCCGCGGCCTGTGCCGCCGCGGCGGCCTCGACGGCCAGCGGTCGGCTCGGCGGCGTTGCTGGAAGAGGCATCCCGGGCACGACGGCCAGGGGTGGGGTCTGCGGAGCGGCGGGCTGGGCGGGCAGGCCGAGCGCCGTCCGGCTCTTCACGAGCAGTTTTTCCAGTTCCTCGCGGGTGGTCGCCCCGTCGATGCGGCCCGCCTCCCGCCCTTTCACGAGCAGGATGTAACAGGGCACGCCCACGACGCCGAACCGCTTCACGAGATCGGTCTCCCGGTCGGCGTCGACGTGTCGCACCGGCCAGCCTGCGGCGGCGATCTCGCCGATCAACGGGGCCATCGACCGGCAGGGGCCGCACCACGCCGCTGAAAAATCGAGCAGCACGACGTCGCCGGCGGCGAGCGCCGCGGCGGCGGCATCCGCGGCGGTCGGCGCGGCCCCCCGCGCCGTGCCGGCCACGAGCGCCGCTGCGCAGGCCAGCAGCCGCAGGCTTCTCGGGTGGCAGGGCATCGAGCGCTCCGTGGGACGGCGTGGCGGGTGTCGCGGGCGGGCGGATACTTGCGGCCCTCCGCGCGCGGCACAAGGTCACTTTCGCCCCCGGTGGAACCGGCAGGCCCTGCCCAGTCGTCCGGCGCCCGCGCCGTTTCCCCGTCGAGCATCCCCGTTTACCAGCACGGGGTTCCGCGCTGTTTCGCCGGTTCTGCGCGGCCTCTACAATCCGCCGGCCTTCGAGCCCGTGGAGCACCATGCCCGCCCCCAGCGCCCGCCGGATCCTCGTCACCTCGGCGCTGCCCTACGCCAACGGCCACATCCATCTCGGGCACCTGGTCGAGTACATCCAGACCGACGTCTTCGTGCGGTTCCAGAAGCTGCGCGGGAATCGGGCGATCTATCTCTGCGCCGACGACACGCACGGCACGGCGATCATGATCCGCGCCCAGGCCGAGGGACGCAGCGAACAGGATCTGATCGCCGCGATGCGCGCGGCCCACCTCGCCGACTTCGCGGGCTTCCAGATCGAGTTCGACCACTACGGCTCGACCGACAGCGCCGCCAACCGGCGGCTGTGCGGCGAGGTGTGGAAAGCCCTGCGCGATCGCGGCCTCGTCGTCTCACGGCCGGTCGAGCAGCTCTTCGATCCGCGGGCGGGCGTGTTCCTCGCCGACCGGTTCGTGCGCGGCGGCTGCCCGAAGTGCGGTGCCGCCGACCAATACGGCGACTCCTGCGAGCGGTGCGGCGCGACCTACGGCCCGGCCGACCTCGTGGCCCCGAAGAGCACGCTCTCCGGGGCCACGCCCGAGATCCGCTCGGCCGAGCACCTGTTCGTGACGATCGAGGCGCTCCACGGCTTCCTCGAGGCGTGGACGAGGTCGGGCGCCCTCGACCCGCCGGTGGCCAACTACCTCGCCGGCCACTTCCTCTGCGATCCCCTGCGCGACTGGGACGTCTCCCGCCCGGCGCCCTACTTCGGGTTCGAGATCCCCGACGCACCCGGGAACTCCTGGTACGTCTGGTTCGACGCACCGATCGGCTACCTCGCGGCGACGGCCGAGTGGTGCGAGCGGCACGGCGAGTCGTTCGACGCCTGGTGGCGGCGCGGCGCCGGCGAGCTCGCCGAGATCCACCACTTCATCGGCAAGGACATCACCTACTTCCACACGCTGTTCTGGCCGGCGATGCTCGAGGCCGCGGGGCTCGCGCTGCCGACGAAGGTGCGCATCCACGGCTTCCTGACCGTCGACGGCCAGAAGATGTCGAAGAGCCGCGGCACCTTCCTCCTCGCACGCACCTATCTCGACCATCTCGACCCCGCCGCCCTCCGCTACTACTACGCGAGCAAGCTCTCCGGCGGCATCGACGACATCGATCTCAACCTCGAGGAGTTCGCGGCCAAGGTGAATGCCGACCTCGTCGGCAAGGTGGTGAATCTCGCCAGCCGCACCGCACGGTGGCTCGAGGCCACGGGGCTATCCGCCGCGTATCCCGAAGACGGCGGCCTGTTCGCCCGGGCCGCCGCCGACTCCGCCGAGATCGCCGCCGCCTACGAGGCCTGCGACTTCGCCCGCGCGACGCGCGTGATCATGCTCGCCGCCGACCGGGCCAACGCCTACGTCGACGCCGGGCAGCCCTGGAAACTCGCCAAGGCGGGGCCCGACGCGGTACGAAAACTCCAGGACGTGGCCACGGTGGCGCTCAACCTGTTTCGCCAGCTCGCCGTCTATCTCGCGCCGGTGCTGCCCACGCTCGCCGCCGACGCGGGCGCCCTCGTCGGCGGGCCGATCCGCTCGTGGGAGGAGTCGCAGACGCCGCTCGTCGGCCGGCCGGTCGGCCCGTTCACTCCGCTCATGCAACGCGTCGACACCAAACAGATCGAGGCCCTGCTCGCCGCGTCGCGGGCGGAGGCCGCATCCCCGGGAGAATTTGCAATGGATACGCCTGGCCCATCGCCCACCGCCGGCACCGACTCCGGTGCGGCGCTCGCCGCCGAACCGCTCGCCTCCACCTGCACGATCGACGATTTTTCCAAGGTCGACCTGCGCGTGGCCCGGATCGTGGCGGCCGAGGAGGTGCCCGAGGCGAAGAAACTGCTCAAACTCACGATCAGTCTCGGCGGCGACGCGACCCGCACCGTGTTCGCCGGCATCAAGGGGTTTCACGAGCCTGCGAAACTCGTCGGGCGGCTCGTCGTCGTGGTCGCGAACCTCGCACCGCGGCAGATGAAGTTCGGCGTGAGCGAGGGGATGGTGGTGGCGGCCAGCGGCGCGGGCGCCGAAGGTGTCTATCTCCTTTCGCCCGATTCCGGAGCCTTGCCCGGGATGCGGCTCCACTAGGGCATACAGTTGGGTGACCGATGTTCTCCGTCCCGAGGAGGCTCCGCCATGGCCCAGAAAACGATCCTCTTTCCGACCGATTTTTCCACGGCGAGCGACGCCGCCCTGCCGCACGCCGAGTCGCTCGCGAAGCAGTCGGGCGCCCGGCTCCTGATCGTCCACGTGGAGGAACCGCCCCTGGCCTACGGCGGGGGGGAGCTCTACTACGGGCTTCCCGAGCCGAGTTCCGAGCGGATCCTCAAGATGCTCGAGGACGTGCGGCCGGCCGACCCCACGCTCCCCTTCGCCCACCGCCTCACGATGGGTGACCCGGCCGGCGAGATCATCCGGATCGCCGGCGACGAGGGGGCGGAGATGATCGTGCTGGGCACGCACGGCCGCACCGGGATGACTCGGCTCTTGATGGGGAGCGTGGCGGAGGCGATCGTGAGGCGATCCCCCTGCCCCGTGCTCGTCTACCGGGAGACGGCCGAGAGGCTGGCGGGGAGGAAACCCGAGCCGATCCGGGCCTGACCCGATCCGCCTGCCCGCATGACCGCGCGACCGATCCTCGAACACCGCGCCTCCCTGCGGGCGCGGCTCCGGGCGCTCTTCGAGGGCCGGGGGTTCGTCGAGGTCGACACGCCGGTGCTCTCCCGCGAGGTGCTGCCGGAGGCCCACATCGACCCCTTCGCCGTGCCCGTCGAGGGGCATGGCCGGCCGCTGCACTACCTCCAGGCCAGCCCCGAGGCCCACATGAAGCGGCTGCTCGCCGCCGGCTCCGGGCCGATCTACCAGTTCGCGCGGGCGTTTCGCGCGGGCGAGCGCGGCCCGCGGCACGACGTCGAGTTCGTGCTCCTCGAGTGGTACGCCCCGGGCACGACGCTCGACGACGCAGCCGGGCTGCTCGCGGGCCTGTGCGCGGCCGCCCTCGGCACGACGGGCCTCGAGCGGCTGACCTGCCGCGAGGCGTTTCTCGCGCACGTCGGCGTCGACCCGCTCGCGGCGACGCTTTCCGACTGGCGGGCGGCCGGGGCGCGGGCGGGGCTCGTGCTGCCGGCCGACCAGGCCGACTCGTGCGCCGACTGGTTCGACATCGTGCTCTCCGAGGCGGTGGCGCCCCGGCTCGGCCACGGCCGGCCGACGATGCTCGAAGAGTGGCCGGCGGCACAGGCGGCCTTCGCCCGGCTCGTCGACGGCACCCCGCCGACCGCCCGCCGGTTCGAACTCTTCGCCGGCGGCGTCGAGCTCGCCAACGGCTGGGAGGAGGAGACGCGCCGCGAGGTGCTGCTCGAACGCGTCGCGGCCGCCAATCGGACGCGGGTGGCCGCCGGCCGCGCCCCCCTGCCGGTGCCCGAGCGGCTCGTCGAGGCCCACGGCCCGGCGATGCCCGCCGGCGTGGGCGCGGCCCTCGGCTTCGACCGGCTCGCGATGCTCGCCGCCGGGGCACCCTCGATCGACGCGGTCCGGTGCTTCACCTCCCGGACGGCCTGACCGGCGGCCCGTCGACGTCGCAGCCCGTCACGAGCCAGCGCTCGACCGGCGTTCCCCGCAGCACGACGCTCGTCGGCTCGATCACCAGCCGTGCCGCACAGCCGCCCTGCTCCGCGGGCTCGAGTTCCACGACCCACCTTCCCGGGCCGTCACCGGCCGCCGCGGTCCGGGAAAGCACCCCGCCGCCGCAGGCGGCGAGTGCCGACACCCCCGCGCCGGCCTCGGGCCCGCACATCGCCGCGGCGTCCGCGGCCCGCCCCTCGCGCACGGCCGCCAGGAAGATCTCCGCGACCGTGGCGGCCCGCCGCGCCGCGATCGACCGGCCGACGGCGGCGGCCGTCAGGGCCTGGGCCCCGAAGCCGGACGCCAGCGCGAGGCCCGCGAGCGCCGCGAGCCGGCCGGCCTTGGCCGCCCCCGGGCGGCCGACGTCGGCGAGCGCCGCCACCGCGACGGCCGCGGCCACCAGCGGCAGCACCCCGAAGACCGGGCTGATGAGCGCGAGCCCCGACACGCCACCCAGCACGACGGCCGCGACGGCCAGCCGGCTCACCGGCCGGTAGCCCGACGGGTCGGCGGAGGAGGCGGGGTCGTGCGTGGTCATCGCGGCGGCGGCCCGCCCGACAGTTCCTCGCGCCAGGCCGCATGCCGCTCGATGAAATCCTTCTCGGGATCGAAGGGCTGGCCGGGCACCGCGAAGGGGCCGTTCCGCGACGACCCCCTCACCCACCACAGCCAGCAGCGGTCGGGCTTGAGCCCGAACAGCATGCTCCGCTGCGGCGGCATCGGCACGACGTCGCTCATGAGCGGCGCCGTGTGGATGGTCAGGGCCGTGAACTCGGCGGCCGTCCAGCCGGTCACCAGCCCCACGAGCACCCGGCCCGCGAGCTCGACCGGCCGCACGAAGGGCACCTTCGCCTTGAGCAGCTGGCTCGTGGCGGTCGCGAGCACGGCCAGGATCAGGGTGAACAGGAGCCATGCCGCGGCCACCTCCAGGAAATTCGCGTAGGGCTCGAAGAACGGCCGCAGGAACTCCGCCAGCGGCCCGCACCAGGCCGTCGCGAAGCTCGCGGCGACGAGCACGTTGAAAAACATCGCCATGCCCTGCAGCAGTCCGCCGCGGGCCGACGCGACGCCCACGACCACGAGCACGGCGAGGAGGGCGAGATTGACGTACACGACTGCCTGACCTTTCTTCAGGAACCGCTGCTCTTGAGGATCCGCTGCACTTCCTCCAGCGTGGTCACGCCGGCGGTCACCAGCGAGATGCCCGCGTCCTTGAGCCGCCGCATGCCGTCGCGCTGGGCGGCCTTGACGAGCGTCGCCCTGTCGGCCCCGGCCACGATCGCCTGGCTCACCGTCGGGCCGCCGATCACCTCGAACAGCGCGCCGCGGCCCAGGTGGCCCGTGCCGCTGCAGGCCGGGCAGCCGGAGGCCCGGGCCCGCTTGAAGACGAGCCCCTCCTGCGGGCCCACCTTGAGCCGGCCGAGCAGGTCGGCCGACGGCGGGTAGTCTTCCGCGCATTTCGGGCAGACCCGCCGCAGCAGCCGCTGGCCCGTGGCGACCTGGAGCGTGCGGCCGAGCGCGTCGCGCGGCACACCGAGCGCGACGAGCCTCTCGATCGCCTCCACGACGTCCCGGGAACGCACACCCACGATGACGAGCATCTCCTCGGCCCGCTTCACGAGCTCGACGGCCAGCGGGCCGTCGTCGAGCTGCGGCACCACCAGCGCCGTCGGGTAGCCGCGCATCGCCTCCTCCAGCACCGTCGCGGCCGACCTGCCGTCGGCCCCGCCCCAGCGCCACGGCTTCACGTTCTGGATCTCGCGGAACGGCGCCTTCACGTCCTCGAGGAGCACGAAGTCGCGGAGCAGGCGGTCGGCCGCGAGCACGACCTGGTTGAACGTCGTCCGCAGGCCCTCGCCGGACGGCGCCGAGATCACGACCAGGCTGTTGACCAGCGTCAGCGCGGTCTTGACCTTCGCGGTGTCGGCCTCCTCCATGCCGAGCGCCTCGATCGAGGCGAATGCGGCGGGGGGCGGCTGGAAGTCCCACAGCATCCGCAGGGCCGATTCGCCCTTCTCGAGCGTCACGCGGCAGGGAATCGACCGGCGCTGCAGCGTGACGAGAAACTCCCCCGACTGCCGCTTCGCCGCCTTCGACGAGATGCCGCAGAGCTTCTTTACCACGCCGAGGAGGTGCTGGGTCTCGTCCTTGTCGAGCTGCGAGGCGTCGTCCCATTCCTCCAGCGTCTTCAGGCCCTGCCGCCGCTTCACCAGCCGGCGCAGGGGCTGCCAGACGCCGTCGATCCGCTGCCTGACGGCGGCCCCTTGCGCGCCGATCTCGAACAGCGCCTGCTCCGCCCGCAGCGCCATGCACCGCTGCACGAGTTCCCGGAATCCGCCGAAGCCCTCGGCGGCGGCGGCCTCGGCGAGGCGGGCCTCGGGAGCCGCGGCGTCGGCGGCGGGCTGCGCGGCGATCGCCACTTCGGGCAGGGTGTCGGCCAGCGAGCGGTTCTCGACCTCGAGTTTGATGCCGAGCCGCCGCAGCCACGGCTGCAGGCCGCGGGCGGCGGCGGCGGTCGCGTTGCCGATCGACATCACGCGGCGCTCGGGGGGCACGGTGCGGTCGCGGGCCAGGGCGTAGGGTACGAAGCTGCCGAGCCAGGCCGCGGCGGTGAGGCCGCAGGCCACCACCGACCAGGGCACCCACCAGGCGGCGAGCGCCACGAGGAAGAACGGAAAGGAGAGGATCGGCAGCCAGACCGCGGCGAACGTCGGCACCTGCCCCTTGTCGCGGCCGGCCCACGCCGTGGTGGCGGCCCAGCAGACGACGATGAGCCACCACGCGACCGCCGGCAGGATGGCAAGCGCGCCGCCGGCCGGGCGGGACTCGGCCTCTTCCTCCGCCGCCGGTGGCGCCGGCGCCGCCGCGGCGGGGTCGGCCTGCTGCATCCGCGGGCGGGCGGCATCGCCAGCCTTGGCCGCCGCACCCGCCTGCGGACCGGCCGGCTGCGCCACGGCTTGACGGCCGGCGCCCACCTCCGTGACGGCCACCACGAGGATCGCGGCGAGGATCACGGCCAGCGCCGGTCGCATCCTGCGCCGCGCCATCAAAGCCCTCCGATTCCCTTGAGGGCCATCGTCAGAGCCTCGCGGTTGGGCGCGATCTCGAGGGCATCCTGGCGGTCGATGAGCCCCTGGTCGATCAGGCTCTTGAGACTCATCGTGAAGTCCTGCATCCCGTCGCGATGCGACTTCTTGATGTGGTCGGCGAGGAGGTGATCCTGCTCCTCGAGCACGTACTTCTTCACGAGCACGTCGAAGAACATCATCTCCACCACCGGCACTCGGCTCACACCCGGCTTGATCGACCTGAGCAATTTCTGCGCCACGATCCCCTTCATGTTGAAGGCGATCGCGCTGCGGATCGCCGCGTGCTCCTCCTGCGGAAACAGGTCGAGGATGCGCGTCACCGTGCTCGGGGCGTTGGCCGCATGGATCGTGCCGAACACGAGATGCCCCGTCTCGGCGGCATGGATCGCCGTCTTGAAGGTCTCCACGTCGCGGAGCTCGCCCACCAGGATGATGTCGGGGTCTTCGCGGACGGCGTGCTTCATGCCGATCTCGAAGTTCTTGACGTCCACCCCGATCTCGCGCTGGTTGATCAGGCACTTGTCCTCCGTGAACACGAACTCGATCGGATCCTCGAGCGTGAGGATGTGCTTGCGGTAGTGGCGGTTGATGTAGTTGAGCATCGAGCCGATCGTGGTGCTCTTGCCGGAGCCCGTGACGCCGGCGAGCAGCACCATCCCCTGGTCGAGCTGGCAGAGCCGTTCGATCGCCGGCGGGAGGAAGAGCTTCTCGAAGTCGGGGATACTGTCGTTGACCTTGCGGGCCACCAGCCCCCACTGGCCCTGCTGCGTGAGCAGGTTCACACGAAATCGCCACCGCTTGCGATCGCCTTCCTTGCCGCACACCGCGGTGTGCGCGAAGTCGGCACCGCCGTCGGTGTCGAAGATCTTCCGCTGCCGCTCGCTCATCAGGGGCGTGCAGAGCCGTCTCATCGTCTCATCGTCGAGCGGCGGAAACCTGAGCGGCTGCAGTGCTCCCTTGACGCGGATGATCGGCGGCTGGCCGACCTTCAAATGGAGGTCGCTGCCGTTGTGGATCACGAGGGCGTCGAACAGCCTGTCGATCTCGAGCGCTGGCCGGGTCGAGGGAGTCGGCTTGAGCGGCACGGGCGCCTGATCGAGGGATGTGTTTTCGATGGTGGCCATGGCGGTGCCTGCCGGTCGGGGCCGGCGCGCCGGCGGGCGGACGGGGATGCCCCGCCGCAGAAAAAGCTCCTTCACGTCCCGGATCGTACACTCCCCGAAGTGGAAGATTCCAGCGGCCAGTGCCGCGTCGGCGCCCCCGAGTTCGATCGCGTCGGCGAGGTGCTCGGCGCGGCCCGCCCCGCCGCTGGCGACCACGGGAATGCCGACGGCCCGGCTCACGGCCGCCGTGATCTCGAGGTCGTAGCCGTCGCGGGTGCCGTCGCGATCCATGCAGGTGAGCACGATCTCGCCGGCCCCGAGCTCTTCGACGCGCCGCGCCCAGGCCACCGCCTCGAGCCCGGTGGGCACCCGGCCGCCGTTCACGAACACCTCCCAGATCTCGCGGCCGTCGCGCACCACCCGCTTGGGGTCGATGTTCACCACCGTGGCGCAGCTGCCGAGGCGGTCGGCCACCTGCGAGACGAGGGCCGGCGTGCGGACGGCCGCGGAGTTGATGCTCACCTTCTCGGCGCCGGCCTGCACGAGCGCGCCGGCGTCGGCGAGCGTGCGGATCCCGCCCCCCACGGTGAACGGCATGAAGACCGTCTCCGCCACCCGGCGCACCACGTCGAGCATGATCGCGCGGCCCTCGTGGCTGGCGGTGATGTCGAGGAACACGAGCTCGTCGGCCCCCTCCGCCTCGTAGCGGGCCGCCACCGCGACCGGGTCGCCCGCGTCGACGAGGTCGAGAAACCGCGTCCCCTTGACGACACGGCCGCGCTCCACGTCGAGGCAGGGGATGATCCGCCTGGCGAGCATCAGCGCACCCGCCCCGCCCCGGCGATCGTGCCCTCGAGCGGGCTCGAGGCGGTGGCGTAGAGCTTGCGCGGGATCCGCCCGGCCAGATACGCCTGCCGCCCCGCCTCGCAGGCGGCCTTCATCGCCGCCGCCATGCGGGGCGGGTCGGCGGCGTGGGCGATCGCCGTGTTGAGCAGCACGCCGTCGACGCCGAGCTCCATCGCGGCCGCGACGTCGCTGGCGGTGCCGACGCCCGCGTCGACGATCACCGGATAGTCCGGGTCTTGGTCCTTGAGATACTCCAGGCAGATCCGCAGGTTGTTCGCGTTGAGGATCCCCTGTCCGGATCCGATCGGGCTGCCCGCCGGCATCACGCTCGCCGCACCGAGCGCCTTGAGCCGCCGGGCCACGACGGGGTCGTCACTGGAGTAGACGAGCACGGCGAAGCCGTCGGCCACCAGCCGCTCCGTGGCCTCGAGCGTGCCGACGGGATCGGGCAGGAGCGTCTTCGGGTCACCGAGCACCTCGAGCTTCACCCATTCGGAGCCCGCGTTGCCGAGGTCGCGCAAAAGCTCACGGCCGAGCCGGGCCACGCGGACGGCGTCGGCGGCGGTGAAGCAGCCGGCGGTGTTGGGCAGGATCGTGTAGCGGGCCGGATCGAGATGGTCGAGGATGTTCTCGCCCGCGGCGTCGACGAGCCGCTCACGCCGCACGGCGACGGTCACGCAATCGGTGCCCGAGGCCGCCAGGCAGCGGGCCATCTCGGCGTAGCCGGCATATTTGCCCGTGCCGACGACGAGCCGGCTGGAGAGCGTGAGGCCGCCGACCCGCAGCGGCGG
>RGVT01000240.1 GCA_010027105.1 Planctomycetia bacterium | reverse complement strand
GCGCCGAATCAGCGGAGAAACCGTCGTCTTCCGCGGCGCGAAACGAACGCATGGCCGATGGCGATCCCGGGGCGAACATGTCGCGGGCCGCGGTTCGCCCCGCAACGGCGCCGACGTGTGGCTGCGGCAGCTGCTCGACGCCCTCGGATTCGGCGGGTATTTCCTGCTGCCGGTGCTGATGATCGTGGGCCTCCTGGCCTGGCACCACGTGCGGCACGATCCCTGGCGGGTGAGCCCGGCGGTGCTCCTGGGAATGTGCCTGGAATGCCTGGTGCTCGCGGGCGTGCTCGTGGGCATCGCCCGCCTGCAGGGGCGGCTGTGGCCGATCCGCCTCGCCGCCGACGCGGCGGGGCCGCTGGCCGACGGCCCCGCGGGGCTCGTGGCCCGGTTCGTGGGCTGCTGCGGCGCGGGGCTCTACGAGGAGGTGCTGTTCCGGCTCCTGCTGCTGCCCGCCGTGGCGTGGGGCCTGCGCCGGCTCGGCGGATCGGACGCCTCCGCCGGCGGCTGGGCGCTCGTCGCCACGAGCCTGCTGTTCGCGGCGGCGCACTACGTCGGCCCGCTCGGCGACGTCTTCGAGCCCCGCGGGTTCGTGTTTCGGGCGCTGGCGGGCGGCTTCTTCGCCCTGCTGTTCGTCGTGCGGGGGTTCGGGATCGCCGCGGGCACGCACGCCGCGTACGACATGTTCGTCGGCCTGCGGTAGTGATGCAGGGGCGGGCTGCGGGCGGAAGCGAACCAATCTTTGTGGAATCCGCACCGCATTTTTATACTCGGGGGATCATCCGCCCGCGGGTCGCGAATGGCCATGCTCTCCGTCCGTCCGAAAGTCGCCGAACTCGTGTTCCAAGTGTACGGCCGGCCGCTGCATCCGGAGCTGTTCGAGATCTGCGCGAGCCGCACGATCGAGCGGGGCGGCTACCACGCGACGGTGACGATCACCAGCGCCGGTCACCTCGTCACCTGGCGGCGCGACGGGCTGACGCTGTGCGAGGTGGCGACCAGTGCCGCCCAGCCGCTGCCGCAGAAGCGCCGGCTGCTCTCCCATCGCCTGAGCGGCGAGCGCAGCGACCGGATGGAATGCCGCGGCGGCACCACCTACCAGACCTGCTTCCAGCTCGAGGCGGTGGAGCCGGAGGTGTTCTGGACGTTCCAACAGGAGTTGTGCGTCGAGGGGATCAGGCACGGCCTGTTCCACCGCTTCGAGCCGGTCGGGCGGCTGGCCCCCGGGGCGATCAGTTGGCTCAACATCGAAACCCGGGCCAAGAGCCTGCTGGTGCAGGCATTCCACACCTTCCCCGACGACCTGGCGATCGTCAAGAGCCAGACGCTCTTCGAGGCCCCCTGAACGATGCCCAAGCCCAAGCCAGCCGCGCCGCCGGCCTCCGCCGCGCCCCGCAGGAGCCGCGTGCTGATCGCCGACGACAACGAGCCCAACCGCGAACTGCTCGAGGTCTACCTCGCCGACGTCGACTGCGAGATCGCGACGGCCGTGGACGGCCACGACACGCTCGACAAGGTGGCTTCGTTCCGGCCCGACGTGATCCTGCTCGACGTGATGATGCCGAAGCTCTCGGGCTTCGAGGTCTGCCAGCGACTCAAGGGCGACCCGGCCACGAGCCCGATCATGATCCTGATGGTGACGGCCCTCGGCGAGCTCGGCGACATCGAGCGGGCCGTGGAGGCGGGCACCGACGACTTCCTCTCGAAGCCCGTGAACAAGGTCGAGCTCGTGAAGCGGGTGGAAAACATGCTCAAGCTGCGGCACGTGAGCGACGAGCTCGAGCGGCTGCGCAACTACATCAGCAGCATGGACGACGACCTCCCCCCGCGCACGTAGTCAGGCGCGCTGGAGGTCGACGTTCGTGAGCACCCGCACGGTGGCGGGTGACTTGTTGAGCACGTAGAAGTGGATGCCCGGCACGCCCGCGTCGATCAGTTCGCGGACCTGCCGCGTGGCGAACTCCACGCCCGCCTCGAACTGGGCCGCCTCGTCGTCCCCCGCCGCCTCGAAGGCCCGGGTGAACGAATCGGGAAGCCTCGCCTTGCAGAGCGTGGCGATGCGGCGGATCTGGGCGTAGTTGGTGACGGGCATCACGCCCGGCACGATCGGCGCCGTGATCCCGAGGGCTGCACACCTGTCACGAAACCGGAAGAAGTCGGCGTTGTCGTAGAAGAGCTGCGTGACGACGACGTCGCCGCCGGCGGCGCACTTGCGCTTCAGGTTCTCGAGGTCGGCCGCGGGGCTCACCGCCTCCTGATGGGTCTCCGGATAGCCGGCCACGAGGATGCCGAAGTCGGGGAACTCGGCCTCGATGAGCGACACGAGTTCGGATGCATACCGGAGGCCGCCCTCGGCCTGCCGAAACGCCGTCTCGCCCTTGGGAGGGTCTCCGCGCAGGGCCACGATTGCCGCCACGCCGAGCGCTGCGGCCTCGCGGAGGTAGTCGCGCAACTCGTCCACCGTGCTGCCCACGCATGTCAGATGGCTCGCCACCGGCAGGTCGTGCCGGGCCCGCACGCCCTTGAGCACGTCGAGCGTCGTGCCGCGGGTCGAGCCGCCGGCGCCATACGTGCAGGTGATGAGCGCAGGCTCGAACTCCATCAGGTCGGCGACGGTCCGCCACATCGCCGCCTCCGACTCCGGCGTCTTCGGCGGAAAGAGCTCGAACGACAGCCCGAACCGGCCGGCGGCGTAGGTTTCGGTGACGTTCATGGCGGCATTGTAGGCCAGCCCCGGGCCTGTCGCCTCCCCGGTTTCCCGTCGTCGCGACGGCTCAGCCGGCGAGCACCGCGAGCAGGCCGCGGTCGGCGTCGAGCAGTTCCAGCCCCCGCCGGGCCATCATCCGCTGGAGTGCGGTCGCCGCCTGCTCCGCCGTCGAGCGGCCCCCGAGGAGATCGTTCGCGAAGGCGGGCACGACGTCGGCGACCGTGCACTGCACCGTCGCCGCCAGTCCGATCCGGGCACCGCAGGGGAGCGACGTGTTGATCGCCGTCTTCACGAGGTCGCCGACGAGGGCGCCGAAAAACTGGCGGCCCGTGTCGATCGTGGTGCGGCTCCCGTCGGGCTGCGGCTCGTGCAGCCGCACCGGGCCGTACGTCGCCTTCAGGTTGCTCGTGATCGTGCCGGCCGCGAGATTCACCCAGGAGCCGACATGGCTGTGGCCGAGGAAGCCGTCGTGCGGCTTGTTGGAGAAGGGCTCCATCACGCTCGCCTCGATCTCGCCGCCGGCGCGGCACTCGGCGCCGAGCGCCGTGCCGGCCCGCAGCCAGGCGTGCGGATTCACGCGGGCCCGCGGGCCGATCCAGACCGGCCCGTCGAGGCATACGAAGGGCCCGATCTCGGCGCCGGCCGCCACGACCACCGGGCCCTGGCGCACGACCACCTCGGCGGCGATGCGGGCACCCTCGGCGGCGAAGAGGCCGGGCTTCGTCTCGCGAAACTTCCCCGAGTCGAGTTTCATCGCGAGCGAGCCTTCGAGCGCCTGCTCGTGGGCCGCGACGATCTCGTGGGCTTCGTCGAGCAGGCGCAGTTCGCAGTCGGCTGTCGGAAGGTCGAGGTCGCGGACCGCGGAAACCGCACCTCCGCCTTCCGCCCGGAGCAGCGCGACCGCCTCGTCGTCAGCAGACCCTCCGGAGGCAGACACGTGCAGCACCGCCGCGGTGATCACGTCGCCGTGGTGGAGGATCGTGCGGCGGCCCGCCTCGACAAGGCCCCGCAGGGTGGCGAGGTTTTCGCGGCTGGGGATGACGCGGGAATTCACGAGGAGCGCGACCGCGCCGTGCGTCGACACGGGGGCCGCCGGCGGGGCGTCGCCGCCGCCGCCCCAGAGGGCGACGCGCCGGCCGGCGAGAGCCGCGAGGTAGGCGGCCAGGTGCGGTCTCAGGATTCGCTCGACGCCGCCGAACGCAGCGAGCGCGTCGTGGAGCGTCGTCGCGCCGATCGTGAGGTCGCAGGCCGGGCGGGCGGTCGTGAGCACGCCGAGGCGATCGACGCGGTGATCCTCGAAAACGAGCGCGTGCATGGCCGCTCAACCCTACCACGCGGCCCTCGCCGGTGCGGAGGCCGACGCTGGCGAAACCCCCGGGCAGACCGTAATCTCGGTCGTGCGGAAAGCGCCTCTCACGAGCCGGAGTGGCGGAATGGCAGACGCGGCGGACTCAAAATCCGTTGCCCGCAAGGGCG
>RGVT01000239.1 GCA_010027105.1 Planctomycetia bacterium | reverse complement strand
TCGACGGGCCGCGCGCCCACCGGACTCGACGCTGCATTCATCGGTGGTGCATGGAAATCGTTCTGCTGGGCCTGATTCCGCTCGTGCTGCTGGCCGGCATCGTGCTCTTCGCCGTCGGCACCCGGGGCTGGAACTGGGGGACGATCACCGCCGCGGTGCTCGTGCTCCTCGCGGCCACCGGCTTCACGTTCCTCGCCGGGATGCTCGCCCAGCGGGAGCGGGCGTGGCGCGAGATCGTGGGGGGCTATCAGGCGGCGCTCGCCCGGGAGCGCGACGCGCTCGCCCCCGGGGGCGACGGCCGGCTCGTGCCCGACCGCGCACGGAAATCATTGGAGGCACTCGCCGCCGACAAGGCCCGCTGGCAGCGGGTCCGCAGCCTCGTCGAGACCTGGCGCGGCCGCCATTGGGAGAAGGCGGCCTTCGAGCCGCCGGCGGTGGCCGCCAACGGCGCCATCGCGGCCGGCCGGCTGACGATCGAGGACGTCGACAAGGTGACGATCAACGAGGGGGCCGAACTCTACCTCTTCGACGCGGCACCGGTCGAGGAATCGGGCCGCTTCCTCGGCGCCTTCAGCGTCGAGACCGTCAACGGCAACGTGCTCTCGATCGTGCCGGCGCTGCCGCCGACTCCGGCGGACGTCACGCTCTGGCGGGCGCCCCACGAGGAGGTGACGGTCTATGAAAACCTCCCCGCCGACCGCTGGATGGCGTTTCACCGCACGGCGGCGGCCGAGGCGGGACAGGATCCTGACGGCTCCGCGACGCTGCCCGGGCGGCGCAAGACCGATCCCGAGGATCTGCTCAAGCACCTCGAGAGCCGGTTGCAGCAGGTGCGGCAGCACGCCGAGCCGGTGCCCGAGGAGGAGTGGCCGCGGCTCGTCGAGGGGCTCGCGGGGCGGCACATCCTTCCCGGCATCTACTGGGCGACGGTGCGGTTCAAGGACACGCACGCGCTTCCGCGGCCGGGTGCAGAGCCGGTCGAGTTCGTGGCCGACCAGACCGCCACGTTCGACCTGGAAACCGCCCAGAAACTCAAGGAGGACGGCGTGGCGGAGATGATCGCCGTCGAGCGGCGTCGCCCGCTGGCCGACGCGCAGACCGCGCTCCGCGGCACCGACTACCAGCCGACCGGCGAGGGCAAGGAGCCGATCCGGATCGACGGCACGGCCTTCATCCGCCGGATGCTCGAGGCCGACATCGTCGCGATCACGGAAACGACCGCCCGCCTGAAGGCGGCCCGGGAGAGTGCCGACGGGCAGCTGCGGCTGCAGGTTCGGGAGGGGGACGACCTCGAGAGCGACCGCCGGCTCTGGCAGGCCGATGCCGACGCAGCCGAGCAGGTGGCGGAGCGGTTCGCCGCCCGGCTCGACGAGGCGGCCGGCGAGCTCGAGACGGTGGAGACGGCAGTCGTCGAGCTCGGCCGGGAATTCGCCGGGGCGTCGGCGCTGCTGGCGGGCGCGATCGACGCCCGGGCTCCGCCGCCGCGGCGTCCGCCGCAGGGGGCACCGTGACGGCGTTCCACGGTCCGGGCTCAACACCGGGAGCGGGAGCGGATACACTCCGGCGTTCGCACCCACGGAATGTCCCGAGCACCATGTCCCGACTCGCCGCCGGCACCAACGCAGCCCGCCTGCGGAAGGCCGTGCACCATCACAGGCTGGCCAGCAAGCGGGGCGTGCTCGAGCGGATGTTCACGCTCTGGTTCCGCGGGTTCGTCTACAACCAGATCTGGGAGGATCCCCGTGTCGACGCGGAGGCGCTGCGGCTCGGCCCCGACTCGAGCCTGCTGACGATCTCGAGCGGCGGCTGCAACGTCCTCAACTACCTCGTGCATCGGCCGCGGCGGATCGTGGCCGTCGACCTCAACGCCAACCACATGTCGCTGACGCGGCTCAAGCTCGCCGCACTCAAGCATCTGCCCGACTACGAGTCGTTCTACAAGTTCTTCGGCTACGGCCGGCACGACGACAACATCCCGAACTACCGGCGGTATGTCCGCAACCACCTCGACCCGCTGACCCGCAGGTTTTGGGAGACGAGCGACTGGCCGGGGAAGTCGGTGGGCCCGAAGCGCATCCGCTACTTCCGCCGCGGCCTGTACGACCAGGCCAAGCTGGGGCAGTTTTTCCGGATCGTGCACCGCATCGCCAAGACGACGGGCCGCGATCCGGCCCGCCTCGTGGCCGCCCGGACGCTCGCCGACCAGGAGCGGATCTTCGAGGAAACCTTCGGCCCGCTGTTCGACAACCGGCTCGTCCGCTGGCTCGGCCGCCAGCCCGTGGCCGTCTACAGCCTCGGCATCCCGCCCAGCCAGCATCAGGCGATGCTGGACGAACTGGAGAACGACGGGGCCAGGCTGTTCGACATGTACAAGCAGCGGGTGCGGCGGCTGGCGTGCGGGTTTCCGCTCGACGACAACTACTTCGCGTGGCAGGCCTTCGGCCGCCGCTACGACCACGACGGCCGCCGCGGCCTGCCCGACTACCTCAAGCCGGACAACTACGATCTCATCAAGTCGCTGGTCGACCGCGTGGAGACCCACATCGCCTCGCTCGGCGACTACCTCCAGACGGAGACGCCGGGGGCACTGAACGGCTTCGTGTTCCTCGACAGCCAGGACTGGATGCCGCCCGAGGTGATCGAGGATCTCTGGCGGCACGTGGTGCGGGTCGGAGCGCCCGGCACGCGGGTGATCTTCCGTACCGCCGGGGAGAGGTCGCCGGTGGAGACGGCCCTCTCGCCGGAGACCCGTGGCCGCTTCCGCTACGACGCGGAACGGTCGCAGGCCCTCCACGCCCAGGATCGCTCGGCGATCTACGGCATGTTCCACCTCTACGAGATGCTGCCGCCCGCATGAGCGGAAGCCCGGGGAGGCCGGCCGTGTCGTCGTCGAACAACCGCGGCGGTGGCCCCGCCGAGCAGGCCGCGGCGATGGACCGGATGTATCGGTTCACGCGGCACGTCTACGACGTCACCCGGGCCTACTACCTGCTCGGCCGCGACCGCCTGCTCGAGAGGGTGGCGACGTCCCCCGCCACGGCCACGCTCGAGGTGGGCTGCGGCACCGCCCGGAACCTGATCCGCCTCGCCCGCCGGCCCGACCCGGGAGCGCTCTTCGGCCTCGACGCCTCCCACGAGATGCTCGAGACCGCGGCCTCGAGCATCGCGCGATCGGGCGTGGAACGCGCGGGACGGCCGCCGATCGTGCTGCGGCAGGGACTGGCAGAGGAACTCGACGCCCGGCGGATGTTCGGCCGCGAGGAGCCCTTCGACACGATCTACTTCTCCTACTGCCTCTCGATGGTGCCGACGTGGCCGGGGGCGATCGAGGCGGCGCTCGCGAACCTGAAGCCCGGCGGCGAGATGCTGATCGTGGATTTCTGGGACCAGCAGGACCTGCCCCGGTGGTTCGCGGCAGGACTCACCACATGGCTCGCGCTGTTCCACGTGCACTACCGCCCGGAGGTGCACGACGCGCTCGTGGAACTCGGCCGATCGGGCCGCGCCGAGGTGACGTTCGAATCGGTGTCACGTCGCTACGCCTACATCGCGACGGTCCGGAAGCGCTGAGCCGCACGGGCTGCGCCGCCGGCTCACGGCAGCAGGAACACGAGGCCCGTGACGGTGGCCGCCTCGAGCGCGAGGCCGCGCGTGCTGATGGGGACGGCCGGACAGGTCCACGGAGCGCACCCACCGGGGCGGTAATAGCCGAGCGGGTAGATGCACTCCCAGGGCAGTTCCACGCCCATCTTGTAGGGGAGCACGGGCAGCGTGGCGAAGAAATGGACGCCCGAGACGATCGGGTCGGCCCAGCCGCGCGAGTGGCCGTAGCGCTCGAGGTTCCAGTCCTCGAAGTAGAGCGGCTTGTGGCAGTAGCCCGCCGCCTTCCAGGTGACGGTCGTCGTGGCGAACCGGCGGGGCTTGAATGCCTCCCCCTCGAGCCGGCACTCGCAGGGATAGTCGTTGCCCGGCGCGCCGCCGACGCGGATGTCGAGGTCGATGCCGGCGAGGCGGTCGTCGCGGAGCCTGGCGAGCGCGGCCCGGCAGTCGGCGGCGGCGTCGCCGCACACGTCGGAGGTCAGGGCCGCGGCGACGACCCCGCCCTCCTCGTGGTCCGCGGCCGGGGCGTCGTCGGCCACGGTCGCCTCCTGCTCGGTGGCACCCATGCCGGCCGGCAGCAACAGGAGATCGAACACGTCGG
>RGVT01000238.1 GCA_010027105.1 Planctomycetia bacterium | reverse complement strand
GCAGATCCGGATCAGGAGGGGATGGACGACGTCGTCGGTGTCGAGCGTCGGCTGGACGCCGAGGATCAGGTCGCGGAACCTGAGCGGCGGCTGCACGTGGCACAACGCCGGCCGTGAGGCGGCCACGGCCTCGACGCAGGCATGCCACAGATCGCCGCAGACGCGTCGCTCGAGCCCACTGCCGGCACTCCCGCGGGTGAACGTGGTCCTGCGGGCGGCCTCGTCATCGGCGTCGGGCAGAAGACGGGCCGTTTCAGCTGAGCCGTCCGCGCCGGGGTCTCCGGCGGCCAGCAGCCGCCGCCTCACCGCGTGCGGCAGATCACCGCGGAGCGTCTCGAGGACGTCGCTCTCGGTGAGCGTCCAGCGGACCGCGGCGTCCGACTCCTCCCGCACCGCATGCAGCAACAGCGCGCGGTGCAGATCCCGGACCGTGATCCTCCCCCCGGCGAGAGGTGCGGCGAGCGCGCCATGGTCCTCGCAGTCGAGCACCGAGTCGATGTCGGCCTCCCGAATCCGCTCGCGGGCGAGCTCCTCCCGGTAGCGGCTCTCCGCCAGGAACGGCTCCGTGCCGAAAACCTCGGCACCGTGCACCACCGCATCCTCGAACCGCTCCTCTTCGAAGGCGTGCAGCGTGTTGTGGTGGATGAACACGTCGATCGGCCCCTGCGCCGGCAGATACCGGGCGGCGGCGGCGATCAAGGAATCGACGTCGCTCGCGGCGACATCGGGCGAGGCACTGATCATGACGGACCGGCGACGGATGAACGGCCGGACGAGCGGAACGGGCCGGAAACGGAGGGCGGAGAGGCGGGCGTGAACCGGGAGGGACGACGCTCAGGGTGGCGGAGGCGGGCGCGAGTCTAAACGAACCCGTTCCCGGCGGCCACGTGAGCGTTCGCGTTGTTTGCGAACCTGTAAGGATGCCGCCGGTCGCCGGGTCGCGGTTCGCACCCCCTCCGGCCGGCTCAGGCCGCGCGGGCCCACGGGCGCGGAACCTGCGGCGGTGCGGCCGCCGCGCCGGGCCGTCGCCGGGCGTGCCGCAGCGCCGCGGCCACGATCTCGCCGGCGGCGGCGTCCCAGGTGGGAGGTTCGAAGCCGACGGCCGGCCAGCGGGCCGGATGGGCGTTCCGCAGCGTGCAGTCGACGAGCAGCGCGGCGAGGCGGGCGGGATCGTGGGGATCGAAGTAGGCGCACCACTCGCGTCCGATCTCGCGGTGCACGGGGATGTCGGAGGCGAACACCCGCGTGCCGCGGGCGAGCGCCTCCACGATCGGCAGCCCGTAGCCCTCGGCGAGCGACGGGAAGACGAGCGCCTGCGCGCCTCGATAGGCCGCGTCGATCTCGGCGTCGTCGAGATCGGCCACGTGCACGACGGTGCGGCCCCAGCCGCCCAGGCGGCGGAGCGGCTCGAGTTCGGCCTCGCCCCGGGCACCCACGGCCCCCGCGATCAGGAACCGCGCCTCCGGCGCGGCCGCAGCGACGCGGGCGATCACCGGGGCGAGCGCCCCCTGGTTTTTGCGCCGCTCGACCGTGCCCACGGTGAGGTAGGGCCGGGCCCCGGCGGCGAGGAACCGGGCCAGCGCCGGCCGGATCGGCCCCGGGGACGTGCCGGGGCCGAAGTCGGCACCGTTGCGGAACGACGTCACGCACCGCTCCGCGATGAACGGTCTGCCGAGGTCGGCGAGCGCGGCGCGGGCCTCGGCCGCCACGGTCTCGGAGACCGCGAGCACGAAGTCGGCGCGGGAGAGCGTCTCGTGCATCCAGGTGGAGAACGCCCGGGCGCAGCCGGCGGACACGAGGTGCGGGTGTCGCAGCGGGATGAAGTCGTGCTGCACGACGCCCAGGGCGACGCCGAGCGCGCGGGCCGCGTCGATCGCCCCCCAGAAATCGACTCGCCACGACGAGTCGGGCAGCAGGAGCACGTCGTGCGGGCCGAACGCCACCGGCTCGGGGCCGCCGCGGCCGAGCCACCCGCGGGCCCGCGCCGCGAGGCGGCCCATCCGCCGGGCGATCCGCCACCGTGCCGTCGGCCGCGACGCAGCCGCGTGCGGCGGCAGCGAGTCGTCGGGTGCGGCGTCGACGCGCACGAACCGCCCCGCCTCGAACCGGATCGGCACGAGTTCAACGCCGTGCAGGCGGGCCCGGCGGCGGCCGTGCCGCACGATGCCGCGCACGACCCGCGGGATGCCGCGCAGCTCGCGGCAGGCGAGCGTCTGCGTGCAGTCGACGAAAATCCGCGGCCGGGCCGCCGGGCCGGCCGCCACGGGGCGTGGGCAGGCGGAACAGTGCAGGTCCATGCGGCCGACCCTCCTCTCCTGCACACCCCTTCTCACGAGGGGGTGCTGCCGACAGCCTTCTTTTCGGCCACCGGCCGGCCTGACTTGCGAAAAAACGGCCCGCGAGCCTGTGGCGGCGCTGCCGGGGTTGCCCGGTTGGCTCTCCGTCATCTCGTTCGCGGCTACACTCCGGCCGGCGGAGATTCGCGAGATCCCGGTACGGTGACGGGTTCAGGGCGAGGCAGGGATTTGAACCATGAATACCGCGGTCAACTCCCACGGACTGATCCTGGCGGTGGTGGCGTCGATCCTGTGGGGGTTGACGTACTGCCTGGATGAACGGGTGTTGTCGAGCCTGTCGGTCTTCAAGCTGTATTTCCTCCACTGCCTGTGCGGCGTGGTCGTCGCCGGTGCGATCCTGCTCGTGAGAGGGGCGTCGCCTGCAGGTCTGTTCGCGCTCGACGCGGCCGAGGTGAGCCTGCCGCTTGTTGGCCTGACGCTCATCACGGCCACGGCGGCGGCCCTTTCCATACTCGGCTCGATCCAAGTGCTCGGGGCGGGCACATCGGCCGTGCTGGAGATCTCCTATCCGCTTTTCGTCGCGCTGTTTTCAGTGCTGCTGTTCAAGGGGCAGCTGCAGCTCTCCGTCATCGTGGGTGGCATGTTCATCTTCATCGGGTCGGCCATCATCGTCCTCGTCAAATGAAACGTGGAACGTCGAGGGCGGCACGCGGGGCGGAGTATGCGAGCGTATCGCTCGATGTCGACCTGATCGGGTTGATCCACGCCGCACTCCACGCCGCCTGCATCGGTGCGGCCCTCGGATGGTCGTGGCTTGCCGGACCGGCCCGGGCAACGGCAGCGGAGAGCGGCCTGCACCGTCGCGAGGGATACACCGCCGTTGCAGCCCTCGCCTCGCCTCACGCCACGCAGGCAGCGGCAGCCGGCGAGCACGTGATCTACGCCATCTCGAGCACTGCAGTGGCCCGCTACGACCGCCGCAGCGGCAGGCTCATCGACGTCGCGGACGGAGCCGGTGCCCGGCATCTCAACAGCGGCTTCCTGCTCGGGGGCCGCCTCTTCCTCGCCCACTCCAACTATCCGCATACACCTCCCGAGTCGGACATCCGCGCACTCGATCCAGCCGGCGACCATCTGGAAGTTTTTCATCGATTCGTCGATCCCCCCGGCAGCCTCGTGTGGTGCATCGTGAACGACGGCGTGTGGTGGTGCTGCTTCGCCCGTTACGGTCGCGACAACCGGCGGACCGTCCTCATCGAATATGCAGACGGCGGCCTCGAACGAGAAGTGCGGCGATTCCGTTTTCCGGCAGTCGTCGTGGACGACTGGGACGACATGAGCGCTTCGGGGGGCATCTGGGCGGGTGATACCTTGCTCGTGTCTCACCACCACCACCGCGTGCTCTACCGGCTCGCGCTTCCGACCACGGGGGACGAACTGCGACTGGTCGAGACGCTGACGTGCCCATTTCCAGGTCAGGGCATCGCCGCGGATGCCAGCAGCGGAGGTCTCGTCGGAATCGACCGGGAACACCTCCGAGTGCTCTTCGCCGTGCCGACTCGAAACGGATCGTCACCGCACTGAGGCCAGCAGCAAGGAGGGGCCTGCGGGCCGGAACTGTGGGCCCTTCTGCCGCGTTACCACAGCGAGCGGACAGGGGCGGCGCTTCGCCGGGCGTCATGACGCCGTCGGCGGTATACCGGTGCATGCTGATCGAAAAACTTTCTGCCCATTTATCGGGAACGCAGCCATGAGCAGAGTCACCGTCGATCCGAAGCAGATGAACGGCGTGCCGTGCATTCGCGGCCTGCGAATTCCCGTGGCGACCGTCGTCGGCATGGTGGCGGAAGGAATGACGCAAGAAGACATTCTTCGAGCGTTTCCCGATCTGCAGGCGGAGGACG
>RGVT01000237.1 GCA_010027105.1 Planctomycetia bacterium | reverse complement strand
TCGAGCGAGTCGAGCCCGAGGTCGGCCGCGAGGAGCCGGCCCGGCGCCACCTCGCGGGCCGGGCGGCCGGTGTCGCGGAGCACGGTGTGGATCGCGGCGGCGACGGCGGCGGCGGGGCTCATCGAAACTCGCTCATCGTCGCGGTGCCGGGGGCGGAGATGCCGCGGCCGGTGACCGCCTGCCAGGCGATCTGCACGATCGTGCAGCCGGCGATCCACAGGTCGAGGAACGGTGCGAACCACCTCCCCAGCATATCGACATACTGCACGTCGAGCTCCAGCCGGGCGGGCCAGTCGAGCGAATTGCGGCCATGGATCTGGGCCCAGCCGGTGAGCCCCGGCAGGACCTCGAGCCGCCGGGCCTGCCGCCGGGAATACCGGGCACTATACCGCAGCGGAAGCGGGCGGGGCCCGATCAGGCTCATCGAGCCGGCCAGCACGCTGAACAGCTGCGGCAGTTCGTCGAGGCTCGTGCGGCGCAGGAACCGGCCCACGGGCGTGAGCCGCTGGTCGTCGGGCAGCAGGCCGCCGTCGGGCCCCGTGGCGGCGGTCATCGAGCGGAACTTGGCGAGCATGATCGGCCGCCCCCCCTTGCCGGCCCGCTCGGCGCAGAACAACACCGGCGCGCCGAGCGTGAGCCGCACGGCCACCCACACCGCGGCGATCACCGGCAGCAGCAGCACGACGAGCGCGGCCGCCGCCACGACGTCGCAGCCGCGCTTCAGAAATCGGGCGTAGAGCATGGCGGGGAAGCGGGAGGGCGTGACAGGCTGAAGGTCATTCGCGGCGTGACAGGCTGCAGCCGATGCGGGGGGCGTATTCGGGAACGAGTTCCTGGAGCCGGGTGCGGATCGCGTCGGGCGGGTCGTCGAGGACGTCGCGCAGGGCCTCGAGCAGCCCCTCGACGGCCGCGAGATCCACCGGGCGGTGGACCGCGCAGAACACCTTGGGGTGCGACGTCGCCACGCGCCGCTCATCCTCGAAATACAGCTCCTCGAACAGTTTCTCCCCCGGCCGCAGCCCGGTGAACACGATCCCGACGTCGTCTTCGGTGAGGCCCGAGAGCGTGATCAGGTCGCGGGCCAGGTCGACGATCTTCACGCGCTCCCCCATGTCGAGCACGAACACGCCCCCTCCGCGCCCCAGCGCCGCCGCCTGGAGCACGAGCTGCACCGCCTCGGGGATGAGCATGAAAAACCGCTCGATCTCCGGGTGGGTGACCGTCACCGGCCCGCCCCGGCGGATCTGCTCCTGGAACGTCGGCACCACGCTGCCGCTCGACCCGAGCACGTTGCCGAACCGCACCACGATGAACCGCGTCTCCGAATCCTTCGAGAGCGCCTGCACGTAGCGCTCCGCGATCAGCTTCGAGCAGCCCATCACGCTCGCCGGACGAACGGCCTTGTCGGTGGAGACGAGCACGAACGTGCCCACCCCCTGCCGGTCGGCCAGCAGTGCCAGGAGCCGCGTGGCCAGGCAGTTGTTCTTGACCGCCTCGGCCGGGTTGGCCTCCATCAGCGGCACGTGCTTGTGGGCCGCCGCGTGGAAGATCACGTCGGGCCGCCCGTCCGCCACGATCCTCTCCATCCGCTCCTCGTCGCCGACGTCGGCCACGAGAAACTCCGCCGCGGGCGGCGGCTGGAGCCGCCCGAACTCCTGCTCGAGCGCGAACAGCGCGTTCTCGGCACGGTCGACGAGTAGCAGCCGCCGCGGATGAAACCGCGCCACCTGCCGGCCGATCTCCGCCCCGATCGACCCGCCCGCTCCGGTGACGAGCACGGTGCGGCCCGCCACGAGCCCCGCCACCGCCGGGTCGTCGAGCCGCACCGGCTCGCGGCGGAGCACGTCCTCGATCTCCACCGGCCGCAGCCGCATGTGGGTGCGGTCGTCCGGCGTGACGCCCTCCAGCTCGTCGATCGCCGGCATCACCTTCACGGTGGCCCCGGCCGCCGTGCACTCGGCGAGCAGCCGCCGGAAGGCCCGGCCCGTGACCGCGCCCGAGCGCACGAGCACGTCGTCGACCCCGCGGCGGGCCACCTCGGCCCCGGCGCTCGCCACGTCGCCGAGCACCTCGATGCCCGAGAACCGGGTGTGGTGGAGGGCCGGGTCGTCGGCGAGAAAGCCGACGATCACGTAGGGGCTGCGGGAGGCGGCCATGAGGTTGCGGGCCAGCAGCTCGCCCGCCTGGTCGGCCCCCACGATGAGCGCGCGGCGGGCCGGCTGCCGGCTGAAGAGCGGCCGCAGGTCCTCGTGGACGCTCCGCCACACCGCGCGGATGCCGCCGATGAGGAGGATCGTGGCCGCCCAGTCGAGCAGGATCACGCCGCGCGGCACGTGCGGCACGCCGCCGAACCGGCCGCTCGTGAGCACCAGGCCGTCGATCGCCGCCAGCACGAGCATCGAGAGCGTGGCGGCCCAGAGGAGGCTGAGGAGGTCGCCGAAGGCGACGCGCCGCCACGACACGTGGCACAGGCCGAGGGCGTAGAAGACCGCCGCCTTGAGCGCCACCAGCGGCCCCACCGTGGCGGCGTAGACGGCGAACCACCGCGGGTCGAACGCGAAGTCGTAGCGGGTGAAGAAGGCGAACCAGTAGACGGCCGCGAACAGCGCCGCGTGGGCGGCGAGCAGGCCGGCGGACCGGCGGGAGAGCGGCCGCGTGCCCAGACCGGACGTGGAGAGGAGGACGTTCATGCGGGTTTCGGGGAGTGCTCCGAGCCGCCCGGCGAGGCCAGGCCGACCCGCGCGCAGCGCAGCTCGACGCCGGCGGTGAGCAGCAGGGCGAGGGCGACCGGCAGGAAGGGGGCGAACGTGCGCACGGCGGGGGGCGCCTGCGGCAGCAGCATCACGAGCCCGGCCACGCCGCCGAGGGCCGCGAGTAGGCCGTAGAGCAGCGTGGCCCACGCGTGCGGCACGCCGCTGCGCACCAGCCGGTGGAAGAGGAACTCGCGGTGCGGCACGAGCGGATTGTGCCCGCCGAGGCCGCGCCGCACGACCGAGAGCAGCGGATCGTAGATGTAGGGCCACAGCGCCAGCGCCACCGGCACGATCACGTCGGCGCGCAGCTGGGCCGGGAAGAGCAGCGGCAGCGCTGCGAAGAAGGTGCCGAGGAAGGCGCTGCCGACGTCCCCCATGAAGATCCGGGCGGGCGGCCAGTTGAACACGAGAAAGCCCCCGGCGGAGGCCGCCAGGAACGCCCCGAGCACCATCAGCGGCGGCACCCACACCGCCAGCGCCAGCGCCGCCACGGCCGTGCCGCCCACGACGGCGGCGAGCCCGGCCATGCCGTCGATGCCGTCCATGAAGTTGAAGGCGTTGGTGAGCCCCACGATCCACAGCACCGTGACGGGCCAGGCGACCGCGCCCAGCCCGACGTCGGGCTGGCCCGGGATCGCGAAGCCGCGGATCGGCCCCAGGAACCAGGTGATCGCCACGGCGACCGCCGCCTGGATGAACAGCCGCAGCGAGGCGTCGAGCGGCTGCATGTCGTCGATCACCCCCACGAAGCCGATCACGATCGCCGGGGCGAGCGTGCCCAGCATGATCGCGGGGGCGATGCCGGGCCAGCGGAACGCCGTCGCCGTGGCGGCCGCCGCCATCGTGACCACGATCGCCGCGCCGCCGCCGCGGGCCGTGGGCAGGGCGTGGGCGCTGCGGCGGTTGGGCAGGTCGACGAGCCGGTAGCGGGTGGCCACGACGATCACGAGGTCGACGAGCACCGCCGACACCACGAACACCAGGAGCGCGAGGCCCGGCCAGAGCACCGACTCGAGGTCGTCGAGCGGTGGAAAGAGCGGTTCGATCCGGGTGGGCGCGTTCATGGGCGGCGTCGGGTCAGGCACGGCAACCGAGCACCTCGTTGGCCACCATCCGGGCCACCGCCGGCGTGACGTGGGCGCCCAGCGGCAGCGCGAGGCTGCCGGCGGCGAGTCCGTCGGTGACCGCGAGCGGGCGGTCGGCGGGATGGTGCCGGCTGAAGGCGGGCATCCGGTGGCAGGGGGGTGAATAGTAGGCGCGGGATTCGACGCCGCGGGCGGCCAGGCGCGTGCGGACGGCGTCGCGGGTGGCCCCGAAGGCCCGCGGCTCGACGGTGATCGAAAAATCCTTCCAGCTGCTCTCGCCGCCGGCCGGCACCTGTTGGAACGCCAGGCCGGGGGCGCCCTCGAGCACGTCGAGATAGGCGGCGACGGCCGCCCGGCGCCGGGCGG
>RGVT01000236.1 GCA_010027105.1 Planctomycetia bacterium | reverse complement strand
GAAGACCATGCGGTCCGGATCGGCGCTCGTCATCCGGCCCGCGATCACCCCGACGATGAACGCCGTCGCCACGGCCGCGGCGGGCGCGAGCCAGTCGCGCCACCGGCCGGCCCCCGCGGCCCGCGGCCGGACCCGCGCCGCGACCATCTCCACCGTGGTCGACGTCATGCTCGGCGGGGCGACCGCCTGCGGCAGCGCGTCGAGCAGATCCCACGCCGGCCCCAGGAGCGCGGCGGGCGTGTCGGACGGCGGCGTCTGGATGCCCGGCTGGTCGCTCACCGGCTCCCCTCCCGCTCGTAAGGCTCGAGCCTTTCCCGGAGCTGGTCGCGGGCGCGAAACAGGAGCGACTTCACCGCCGGCACGGTGAGCCCCATCGCCTTGGCGATCTCCTCGTAGGAGCAGTGCTCGAACTTGGCGAGCAGCACCGCCATCCGCTGGTTGTCGCTGAGCCCGGCGATCGCCTCCTGGACGACCGCGCGGAGTTCGTCCCGGTCGGCGATGCGGGCGGGCCTCAACCCGCTGGCCGCGACGGCGAGGTGCTCGAGGCCGAGCGCGCTCGTCGACGCCGACACGTTCTGCGGCACGCCCCGTTCCCTGCGGCGGTAGGCCCGCTGGCGGAGGTCGCTCGAGACGTGGTTGGCGATCGTGTGGATCCAGGTGGTGAACTTCGCCGTCGGCTGGTACGTCGCCCGGGCGCGATACACCCGCAGGAACACCTCCTGGGCCAGATCCTCGGCGATCGCATGGTCGCCGGTGTGGTGGCGAAACAGCGTGACGAGCCGGTCCTGCCAGAGCGCCACGAGCTCCTCGAACGCGACCGCATCCCCGTCGCGCACGCGCAGCATGAGCGCCGTGGAGGGATCGACGGCCGCGGTTATCGTCGAAGCTGATCCCATGGTGTGCATCCCGAAGCGTGTGTCACCGGCTCGGGGGCGGCAAAAGTCGACTCGCTCGGGCCGCGGCGGCCCAACGCTCGTCGAGCGTTCGCCGACCCCCTCGCCTCCCCTGTTTTCAGTTGGCACCTGCCGCCGCCACGCCGCCGCCCCGCGGCAGCCACGCGAGCCACGACGGCGGGCTCCCGCCCGCCCGTCGGGACGGCTCGCGCCGCCCGGCGTGGGAAACCTCGGCTTTCCCACCGCCGGGCCACGGCCTGCAGGGGCCATGGATGGCCCTGCAGGCCTGAAACTGGAGCGGAGGAGGATCGAACTCCCAACCTCGGCATTGCGAACGCCGCGCTCTCCCAGTTGAGCTACCGCCCCGGATGGTCGACGCAGAAAACCGCGGTCAACGCCGAGCGAAAGTGATCGTACGGCAGCCGCATCCCACTGTAAAGCGGCCCCTACAATGGTCTCATGCACGTCCCGCCGATCGTCGTCCGAGGTGCCCGCGAGCACAACCTGCGCGACGTCACGGTCGGCCTGCCGCGGGGGCGGCTGGTGTGCCTCTCGGGCGTGAGCGGCTCGGGGAAGTCGAGCCTCGCCTTCGACACGCTCTACGCCGAGGGGCAGCGGCGCTACGTGGAGAGCCTCTCCACGTTCGCCCGGCAGTTTCTGGGCCAGCTGCCCCGGCCCGACGTCGACAGCGTCACCGGCCTCTCCCCCTCGATCTCGATCGCGCAGAAGTCGGCCGGCACGAACCCCCGGTCGACCGTCGCCACGATGACGGAGATCCACGACTTTCTGCGCGTCCTTTACGCGCGGGTCGGCACGGCCCACTGCCCCGAGTGCGACGCCGTGCTCGAGGCCCAGCCGCGCGACCAGATCGTGGAGCGGATTCTCGCCGCGCGGCCGGGCGCGCGGGTGCTCGTGCTCGCGCCGCTCCTCCGCGACCAGAAGGGGGAGCACCGCGACCTGTTCGCCGATCTCGTGCGGCAGGGGTTCACGCGGGCGAGAGTCGACGGCCGGATCGTGCGGGTCGAGGACCCGCCCCCGCTCGAAAAGCAGTTCAAGCACTCGATCGACGTGGTGGTCGACCGGATCGTGGCCGATGCGGCGGGCCGCAGCCGGCTCGCCGAGGCGGTGGACCTCGCCCTGCGCACGGGCGGCGGCCAGGTGATCGTGGCGGCCGACCCACCGCAGGAGCGAGCGACCGGCGACGCCCCGGCACCCTCACCCCGGCCCTCTGCCAGGGGGAGAGGGGGAGAAAGCGGCGACCTCGTGCTCTCCAGCCGCTACGCCTGCGTCACGTGCGGCGTGAGCTATTCGACGCCCGAGCCGCAGCTTTTCAGTTTCAACAGTCCGCAGGGCGCCTGCCCCACGTGCGACGGCCTCGGCGACATCTACGGCATCGATCCCGACAAGCTCGTCACCGATCCCACGCGGTCGCTCAAGAAGGGCTGCATGGGCGTGCTCGGCACGTTCCGCGACATGCCCCGCTGGATGCGGCGGCTCTTCAACGGCGTCGCCGCCCACGCCGAGGCCAAGAAAAAACTCGCCCCGGGCACGCTGCTCGAGACGCCCTGGGAGGATCTCACGCCGGCGCAGAAAAAAATCTGGCTCACGGGCACCGGCGTCGAAGAGATAAAAATCTCGTGGCGGCGCGGGCGGGCCGAGCGGGGGGCGAAGACGAAGTTCGAGGGGATCCTCGCGCTCCTCGCGAACAAGTGGCGGAATGCCAAGAGCGGCATCATCCGCCGGATGCTCGAGAAACTGATGCGCGTGACTCCCTGCCACGCCTGCCAGGGAGCCAGGCTCTCGCCGCAGGCCCGCGCGGTCCGGATCACGTCGCGCTCGGCGCCAGCGTCAGGCCGCGTGCCAGGGCCGGAGGCCCGGGTCAACTCCAGCGACCGGAGGTCGCCAAGCCGGGGTGGCCGGGATGGCCACGCCCGGCGTGAAGCCGGCGACTCGCTCTCGCTCGACGCCCTCTGCGCCCTCCCGATCGCCGACGCACGCGAGTTTCTCTCCGACCTCGTCCTCGACCACACGCAGGCGGTGATCGCGGTCGAACTCCTCAAGGAGATCCGCTCGCGGCTCGAGTTCCTCGACCAGGTCGGCCTCGGCTACCTCGCCCTCGACCGCAAGGCCCCCACGCTCTCCGGCGGCGAGAGCCAGCGGATTCGCCTGGCCGCCCAGATCGGCTCCGGGCTCTCGGGCGTGCTCTACGTGCTCGACGAGCCCTCGATCGGCCTCCACCCGCGCGACAACGTCAAGCTCCTGGGCGCGCTCGAGGCCCTGCGCGACAAGGGCAACACCGTGGTCGTGGTCGAGCACGACGAGGAGACGATCCGCGCGGCCGACTGGGTGGTCGACTTCGGGCCCGGCCCCGGGAAGCGCGGCGGCGAGGTGGTGGCGGCCGGCACGCCGGCCGACGTGGCCGCGAGCGCCACGAGCCTCACCGGCGCCTTTCTCTCCGGGCGCGACACGATCGCCGTGCCTGCCACGCGGCGCAGGCCCGGCGACAACACGCTCACGCTCACGGGCGTCCGCCACAACAATCTCAAGGGCATCGACGTCGAGATTCCGCTCGGGCTCTTCGTCTGTGTGACGGGGGTTTCCGGCAGCGGAAAAAGCTCGCTCGTGGGCGACGTCCTCGAGCCCGAACTGCGCCGCCGGCTGGGCAGCGAGGCGGCCGTGCCCGGCGCGTTCGACGCGATCCAGGGCGCGGACCACCTCGACAAGGTGATCGTGATCGACCAATCGCCGATCGGCCGCACGCCGCGGTCGAATCCGGCGACCTACGCGAAAGTGTGGGACGACATCCGCGCGCTGTTCACGATGCTGCCGGAGGCGAAGAAGCGCGGCTGGAAGGCGGGCCGGTTCAGCTTCAACGTGCCCGGCGGCCGCTGCGAGGCCTGCGAGGGGAACGGCTCGACCCGGCTCGACATGGATTTTCTGGCCGACGTGTGGGTGACGTGCGAGTCGTGCGGCGGGGCCCGGTTCGCGAAGGACACGCTCGAGGTCCGCTGGAAGGGGAAGAACGTCGCCGAACTGCTCACCATGGAGATCGGCGACGCCCTCGACCTGTTCGCCGATGCCCCCGACATCGCCCGCAAGCTCCAGACGCTCCACGACGTCGGCCTCGACTACCTGCACTTGGGCCAGCCGTCGCCCACGCTCTCGGGCGGCGAGGCCCAGCGCGTGAAACTCTCGCGCGAGTTGGCGAAGCGATCCACAGGAAAGACGCTCTATATCCTCGACGAGCCGACGACGGGCCTGCACATGGCCGACGTGCGGCAGTTGCTCACCGTGCTCGAGCGGCTGGTGGAGGCGGGCAACACGGTGCTCGT
>RGVT01000235.1 GCA_010027105.1 Planctomycetia bacterium | reverse complement strand
CCGTCGCCATGGGGATGCTCCGCTTCGACGAGCGGCCGCTACCGCCACTCGAGGTGCCGCGAGCCCGGGGCTTCACGGTGCCCGACGCCTTCAACCGCGACGTGCTGGCGCGGCTGGACGCGCGGGTGAAGGACGTCACGCTCGCCAGTCGACGCACGGGGACGGGCCATGGGGTGCGGGTTCTGTCGGCGCTCGTGCTCGCCTGCCTCGCCGACGATCCGTCGGCCGACGCGGAGTCGGACGCGTTCATCGACGCGGTCGAAGACCGGCTGGTGCGGCGCGGGCCGCCGCTGGCGGTCCGCAGCACCGGCGAGGCGATCACCGACCCTAAGGAGCGACGCTCGGCCGTGCGGGCGATCTGCAAGGATTTCATGCGGATCGTCCTGCCGGAGCTCGTGCACCTGGGCATCGTCGTTCCCGGCTGACCGTGCGGGGGGCAGCCTCTTCCTCGCGTCGGTCCCCTCGGCTAGGCTAACTGCTCGCGCGTCCGCAGTCTCCGCACGTTCCACGAGGAAGTCGCCATGGCCGGTCTCGACCTCAGGGGCCTGATTTCGAAGCTCAACCCCTCCAGCCAGCGGGCGCTGGAGGCCGCCGCGGGGCTCTGCCTCTCGAAGACGAACTACAACGTCGAGATCGAGCACTGGCTCGTGAAACTGCTCGAGCAGCCGGGCAACGACATCTGCCTGCTCTTCAAGCACTTCGGCGTCGATCAGGGCCGCGTGATGGCCGGCCTGATGAAGGCGATCGACGGCTTCAAGACCGGCAACGCCCGGCCGCCGCTGCTCTCGCCCGAGGTGTGCATCCTCATCCGGCAGGCGTGGCTCGTCGCCAGCGTGGACGACGGCGAGGCCGAGGTGCGCAGCGCGCGCCTGCTGCAGGCGCTGCTCTCGGAGGAATCGATCACGCCCCGCGCCCTCGCCGTGAGCGACGAGCTGCGGAAGATCTCCCCCGACGTGCTCGCCCGGGAGGCGTCGCGCGTCTTCCCGCGGTCGATCGAGTCGCCGCTGCCGGAGGGCGAGGCTGCGGAGCAGGGGGGCGGTGACGCGGGGCCGGGCGGCCAGCCCAAGGGGCCCTCGACGACGCCGAGCCTCGACCAGTACACGATCGACCTCACCGCCCGCGCGAAGGCCGGCAAGATCGACCCGGTGCTCGGCCGCGAGGCGGAGGTGCGGCAGATCGTCGACATCCTCACCCGGCGCCGGCAGAACAACCCGATCCTCACCGGCGAGGCGGGCGTGGGCAAGACGGCGGTCGTGGAGGGCTTTGCCCGGCGGATCGCCGAGGGGGACGTGCCCGAGCCGCTCAAGAAGGTGCAGCTCCGCACGCTCGATCTCGGACTCCTCCAGGCGGGGGCCGGCGTGAAGGGGGAGTTCGAGAACCGCCTCAAGGGGGTGATCGACGCTCGCGATGAGCCATGCCTGCCGGATGAGGATGCACACCTCCGGCGAGAGCAGGGGCGGCCGCGCGTTACGCGGCCAACATGCTCAAGCCCGCCCTCGCCCGCGGCGAGTTGCGCACGATCGCGGCCACGACCTGGGCGGAATACAAGAAGTATTTCGAGAAGGACGCCGCCCTCGCCCGCCGGTTCCAGGTCGTGAAGATCGAGGAGCCGGACGACGAGATGGCCATCCGCATGATGCGGGGCATGGTGGGGACGCTCGAGAAGCACCATTCGGTCTCGATCCTCGACGAGGCCGTGGTCGACAGCGTGAAGCTCTCGCGGCGCTACCTCTCGGGGCGGCAGCTGCCCGACAAGGCGGTGAGCCTGCTCGACACGGCCTGCGCCCGGGTGGCGATCGGACAGGTGGCCGTGCCGCCGGCGATCGAGGACGCCCGGCGGCGGCTCGACGCGATCAAGACCGCGCTCGACATCCTCGAGCGCGAGGAGCAGGCGGGGGCGACGCACGCGAAGCAGATCGAGGAGCTTGCCGCGCAGCGGGACGAGGTGGCAGCGTCCCTGGCGACGCTCGAGCAGCGGTTCACGGAGGAGTCGCGGCTCGTGGGCGAGATCCGCGATCTGAGAAAGCGGCTCACCGGCCACGCCACGCTCACGGGTGGCCCGGCGCCCGGGCAGCCGCCGGCGACGGCTGCGGCGCCCGCGGCTGCGGCTGCAGGAACGGTTGACACGGTCGACGTGGCGGCGGCTCCGGCGGACCTTCCCGCCGAGGAACGGCAGCGGCTGCTCGCGCGGCTGCGGGAACTCGAGGCCGAGCTCAAGGCATTGCAGGGGGAGGAGCCGCTCCTGAGCCCCTGTGTCGACGGCCAGCAGATCGCCGAGGTGATCGCCGGCTGGACGGGCATCCCCGTGGGCCGCATGGTGTCGGACGAGATCCGGGGCGTGCTCGAGCTCAGGCAGCGGATGGAGGAGCGGATCGTCGGCCAGTCGCACGCGCTCGAGACGATCGCCGAGCGGATCAAGACCTCGCGGGCCGGGCTCACCGACCCGCGTCGGCCCGTGGGCGTGTTCCTGCTCGCAGGCCCGAGCGGCGTGGGCAAGACCGAGACCGCCCTCACGCTCGCCGACCTCTTGTTCGGCGGCGAGAGCCACATGACCGTGATCAACATGAGCGAGTTCAAGGAGGAGCACAAGGTGTCGCTCCTGATGGGCTCGCCCCCGGGCTACGTCGGCTACGGCGAGGGGGGCGTGCTCACCGAGGCGGTCCGGCGCCGGCCGTACGGCGTCGTGCTGCTCGACGAGATGGAGAAGGCCCATCCCGGCGTGCAGGACATCTTCTACCAGGTGTTCGACAAGGGCATGCTCAAGGACGGCGAGGGCCGCGACATCGACTTCAAGAACACCGTCATCATCATGACGAGCAACACCGGCACCGACACGGTGATGAAGCTCTGTGCCGACCCGGCGACGAGGCCCGACGCCGCCGGCCTCGCCGAGGCGCTGCATGGCGACCTGGTGAAGGTCTTCAAGCCGGCGTTCCTCGGCCGCCTGACGGTGCTCCCCTACTTCCCGCTGTCGGACGACGTGCTGCGGGGCATCTGCGAACTGAAGCTGAAGTCGATCGGCCGCCGGCTCGAGGCCGCCTACAAGGCGGCGTTCGGGTGGGACGCCGACGTCGTGACGGCGGTCGTCGACCGCTGCCACGAGGTCGACAGCGGAGCCCGCAACATCGACCATGTCCTCTCCGGCGGCATGCTGCCCGACCTCTCGACGCGGCTGCTCGGCCGGATGGCCGAGGGGCAGCCCGTGGAGCGGGTGCACGTGCGGCTCGACGCCGCCGGGGGCGGTTTCGATTATGTGATCGACTGACGCCGGTTCGTTGCCGGCCGACGGTCGGCTGGTATGCTGCACTCGGCCACGCTGGTTTCCCGACCCATTTTTGCGACGCAGGAACGGTGCTCCGATGAGAGACAGTGACAAGCCCGATCCGCTGGAACTTCAGAACCTCGGGGCCTTCGCGCGGGTCGACGGGTTCGTGAAGATCGGCGACTTCGAGGGCTCCGCCAAGGGGCAGGGGCACGACGGCTGGTCGACGCTCGTCGGGCTGCGGCTCGACGTCCAGCGGGCCACGGGCTCGTTCATCGGATCGGACAAGGCCGTGGGAAGCGTGCAGTTCGCCCCGATCGCCGTCAGAAAGTTCATCGACGGCGCCTCGCCGAAGGTGTTCAAGTCGTGCCTCGACGGCCGCAAACACCCCAAGGTGCAGATCCACGTGACCCGGACGATCGGCGGCAAGCCTCAGGTCGCGGTGGAGATCGAACTCGAGGAGGTGAACGTGTCGGCCTATCGGGTCGACGACGGCGCGGTGGTGGCCGAGGAGGAGCCGGCGACCGACACGACGGAGTTGAGATTCCACAAGATGACCTACACGGTGCACAAGTTCGACCAGTCGGGAAACTCTCAGGGCAAGGTGCAGGAGACCTACACGGTCGGCTCGTAGGGTGCATACAAGAGCACCGCAGCGACACGACGGCACACCCGGGGACGGGGCGTAGCGGCCGGGCGAACGCTCGAGGAGCCTTGGGCCGCTGCGGGCCGAGGAAGGGTGCGGGAGCATGTCGGAGCGGTCGTCGTTCGCGAACAGCCACCTCGCGGTGCAGGAACTGCTGCGGGAAACCGCCGCGGCCGAAGCGGGCGGGTTGCAACTCGGCCAGGCCCGCGTGGTGGGCGTCGAGGGGCGGCGGGTCGTGCTCGCACTCGAGAACGGCGGGCAGGGCACCGTCTCGGCCCGGATGGCGGTCGGCCAGGGCTACGCCGCCGCGGTGGGTGACGAGG
>RGVT01000234.1 GCA_010027105.1 Planctomycetia bacterium | reverse complement strand
GGTGCCGTTCGGGATCGCCCAGATCGGCAAGAGTTTCCGCAATGAGATCACGCCGCGGAACTTCACGTTCCGCTCGCGCGAGTTCGAGCAGATGGAGATCGAGTTTTTCTGTAAGCCGGCCGACTCGGCCGCGTGGTATCGCTACTGGCGCGACCGCCGCTGGAAGTGGTACCTCGACCTCGGGCTCACGGAGGGCAAGCTGCAGTTGCGCGAGCACGACAAGGAAGAGCTCTCGCACTACTCGGTGGGCACCGCCGACATCGAGTATGCGTTTCCGTTTCTCGCCCCGGGCGAGTTCGGCGAGCTCGAAGGGATCGCCCACCGCGGCGACTTCGACCTCCGCAGCCACATGGAGGGCAAGCTCGTGCGGCAGGACGGAGCGCTCGTACTCGAGACGGGGCCCGACGGCAAGCCACGGCACAAGGGGAGCGGCAAGGACCTGTCGTATTTCGACGACGTCACGCGCGAGCGGTACGTGCCGCACGTCATCGAGCCGTCGGCCGGCGCCGACCGGGCCGTGCTCGCGTTTCTCTGCGACGCCTACCACGAAGACGAGGTGCCCGACGAGGACGGCAAGCCGCGGAGCCGGACCGTGCTCAAGCTGCATCCGCGGCTGGCGCCGCTCAAGGCCGCGATCCTGCCGCTGGTGAAGAAGGACGGCATGCCGGAGGTGGCGATCGACCTCTACCGCCGGCTCAAGCGGCACATGCCCTGCATGTACGACGAAAAGGGCTCGGTGGGCCGGCGCTACGCCCGGCAGGACGAGGCCGGCACGCCGTGGTGCCTGACGGTCGACGGCCAGACGCTCGCCGACCGGACCGTGACGCTCCGCGACCGCGACACGCTCGTGCAGTCGCGGGTGCCGCTGTCGGAGGTCGTGGATCTGCTGCGGGACAAGCTCCAGTGATCCCGGCGATCGGCACGGTGTGTTCGCTCGGGGCGCCGCTCGAGAACATCCTCGAGGACTACGCGGCGGGGCATGTCGATGCCGTGGACCTCTGGCTCGGGCAGGCCGACGCCTTTCTCGAGGCGCACGACGTGGCGACGCTGCGGGAGCGGTTCCTGCGGCACGGCATCGCCCCGGTCGCGGCGAGCTTCCAGGGCGGGCTGCTCACGAGCCAGGGCGACGCCCGCCGCGAGCACTGGCGGACGTTCGAGGGGCGGCTCGCGCTGTGCGGCGACCTCGGGATCCCGGTGCTCGTCGTGGCGGGCGACGCCTTCGGCCCGCTCGCGACCCAGGATCTCGGGCGGCTCTCCGCGAGCCTCGTCGAGGCGGCGAAGCGGGCCGCCGACGCGGGCGTGCGGCTCGCCCTCGAGTTCGACGCCCGGGCGAGTTTTCCCGACAACCTGCAGTCGGCCGTGGCCCTCGTCGAGGACGTCGGCTCGCCGTCGCTCGGCGTCTGCCTCGACTGGTTCCACTACACGGTCGGCCCGAGCAAGCCGCTCGACCTGTGGCTGCTCTCGCGGGACAACCTGGCCCACGTGCAGCTCTCCGACATCGCCGACGTGCCGCGGGAGATGGCCGGCGACACCGACCGGATCCTGCCCGGAGAGGGCTCCTCGCCCCCCGACGACCTCGTGCGCCGGCTGGCGGAGATCGGCTATCCTGGCGCCGTGGCGGTCGAACTCCACAACCCCGCCCTGTGGCGCGTGCCGCCGCGGCAGTTCGGTGAGGTCGCGGTCACGGCGCTGCGAAAGCTGCTCGGCGTGGCCGACGCGTGACCGCCCGGCGTCATCCATGCTCCCTGAGCAGGTTGCTGCGGGCCTCGATCTCGTCGATGGGGCGCAGGCGTGCGGCCGCTCCCGGTGTCAGGATGTCGTAGTGCCGCGCGGCGGTGAGCGAGTCGACGACCTCGTGGCAGAAGCCCCGGTGGGTGACCCACAGGCTCGGATCGAACCGCCGCAGGTCGATCGCCACGGAGTAGGTGCGGAGCGTCTTGCGGCGGAGCTTCACGTATTGCGGGAAATAGGAGAGGGAGAGTTCACGCAGGCTGCGATGGATCGGATCACGGTAGCGGAGGAACGGGCTGTTGCTCTTGGAGATGGCCCCCCAGCAGCGGCCGCGGCGAAAGAGCACCACGACGTGATCGACGTCTCCGCGGGCGGCCCCCATGTCCATCACCAACGGCGGCTCCCCGGCCAGCCAGAGCGCGTAGGCGGCCACGAACGCCCCTTCCACGCAGTGGGCCTCGCCGTGTCGCAGCACCTCGGCCACGCTCCGGCCGGTCTCCCCGGCCGGCTTCGCGTTCCAGCGGACAGCGTTCACGAAGTCCTGGATCCGCTCGGGGGTCCGGAGGCCGCGCAGCCGGGCCGTGACGCCCGCGCCGAGACCGAGCGGGGGTGGGCCGGCGGCACATGCGGGGTGCAATTTCATGAACGTCGCCTGCATCGTGCTCGACTCGGATCCCGGAATGTACACGGGCCGCAAACACGACGCCTCATCGCCGGGATACTCACCGCCACGTCCCCCAGTTGCGACAGGCTGACGCGACGGGCCGACGCGATCGGGGGCGGGGAATGTATCCTTGGGGGATCATGCCCGAAGCACCCCGCCCGCTCTGCCCCAGGATCGACCTCGCCGCCGCCGACGGCCGGGAGCGGCTCGAATCGCTGCGCCGCACGCTCGTGTCGCAGGGCGAGATGGTGAGTCCGGCGGGCCGGCAGCGGACGATCGACGTCTTCGGCGCGCCGCTCACGCCGCGGCAGGTGGTCGAGAAGATCTGCACCGACGTGCGGGAGCGGGGCGTCGAGGCGCTGCTCGACTACACGCGGCGGATCGACCGGGCCGACGTCACCCCCGGGACGCTGCTCGTGCCCGCGGCGGCCCTCGCGGCCGCCCACGCGCAGGTCGACCGGGGTTTCCTCGAGGCGGTGCGGCGGATCCGGGCCCGCGTGGAGGCGTTCCAGAGGGCGCTCCTCGCCCGCGACGTCCTGGTGCCGTTGGCCGGGGGCGGCTCGCTGCGGCAGCGGTATCTGCCGCTCGACCGCGTGGGCGTGTGCGTTCCCGGGGGGGCGGCCGCGTATCCGTCGACGCTGCTGATGACCGTCGTGCCCGCGCAGGTGGCGGGCGTGCGCGAGATCGTCGTGGTGGCGCCGCCCACGACATTCGGGTCGGACAACGGCCACGTGCTGGCCGCATGCCATGAACTCGGCGTGACGACGGTGCTCCGGGCGGGCGGCGCCCAGGCGGTGGCCGCGCTGGCCTACGGCATCGAAGGCCTGCCGCGCGTGGACATGATCGTGGGCCCCGGCAACCTGTTCGTGGCGCTGGCGAAAAAATACGTGTTTGGTGACGTTTCGATCGACTCGATCGCCGGCCCGAGCGAGATCGTGATCGTGGCCGACGCCCGCGGCGACGCGGAGTGCATCGCCGCCGACATGCTCGCCCAGGCGGAGCACTCGCCCGGGTCGGCGATCCTGCTCACTTCCGACACCGCGCTCGCCGACCGCGTGGCGGCGGCGCTCCAGAGCCGCGTCGCCGCGCTCGAGCGGGGCGACCTCACCCGCGACAGCCTGGAGCGATTCGGGGCGATCGTCGTGACGCGCAGCGACGACGAATCGGCGGCCATCGCCGACGAGCTCGCCGCCGAGCACCTTTCGATCGACACGGTAGATCCCGAGGCCACGCTCGCCAGGATCCGGCACGCCGGTGCCGCGTTCCTCGGCCCTTTCAGCCCCGTGGCCGCCGGCGACTATGCCGCCGGGCCATCGCACGTGCTGCCGACGGGCGGCACGGCCCGGTTCGCCGCCGGCCTCAACGCCAACCACTTCCTGCGCGGCGGCAGCGTGATCGCGCTCTCGCAGCGCGACCTCGCCGAGATCGCCGCCGACATCGCGACGCTCGCGAACGTGGAGGGCCTCACCGCCCACCGTCAGAGCGTCGAAGCCCGGACGCGGTGACGGTCGAAGCACCGGCTCCGAATGCGGGTCGTCGTCACCTGCCCTGTCGGGAGGGCCGGGATTCACGGATTGGAGCCCGACCAGTGCCACGTTCCGGTTGTGCCGGTTGTGCGGGCGGATGCGGAGAGTGGGGCGGGCGTGAGGTAGACTTCGGGCATGGCAGCAGAGTCCGCCACCGCGTCGCGATCCCTCGTCCGCCCCGACGTCGCGGCGCTCGCCGGCTACGTGCCCGGCGAGCAGCCGCAGGGGGGCAAGTGGATCAAGCTCAACACCAACGAAAATCCCTACCCGCCGTCCCCGGCGATCGCCCGGGCGACCGCCGGGGACGGCGGG
>RGVT01000233.1 GCA_010027105.1 Planctomycetia bacterium | reverse complement strand
TCCTGGCGGAAGGCTGACGCCCGGGCGGAGCCCGCCGCTGCCTCGGAGCCGGTGCTACACCGAAATCGGATGCGGTCTAGAATTCGACCCGCGGTGCGGTGGCCGGCCGGGAACCCGCCGGGGCTCCGCCCTCCGTCAACCCTCGTCGTCAGGAGATTCAACCCGCCATGGCTGCACCGTCATCGTCCGCCCGCCACGTCGGCCGGCTGCTCGCGATCGTCGTCGGCTCGGCAGGCGCCACCGTCGGCTGCGCCCCCTCGGCACCGCCGCCCCGCGCGCACGTGGTGGAGATCGAAGTGATCGAACCCGCCCCCTCCGGCGGGTCGGCACCCCGGGCCGGAGGCGTCGTCGCCGACGCGGCCGCCGCCCTGCGCCGGGCCGACGCGGCGAAGTCGGAGGCCGACCGCGCGATCGACGAGGCGGCCCGGTCGATCGACCGTCCGGCCGCGGGCCGGGAGCGGGTGTCGCTCGGCGAGCCGTCGCTCACCGCCGGCGTGCCGGGCGAGGGGCCGGTGACGCTCGCCCAGATCGACGCCTGGCTCGCCGATCCGAAAAACTCACTCGAGCTCGAGCCGGTGCTGCCGCTCGGCCTCTCGCAGGGTGCCGCCCAGGTGACCGGCCTCGACGCGAACCCGCTCACCCGCGCCAAGATCGAACTCGGCCGCCAGCTCTACTTCGACACGCGGCTCTCCGCCGATTCGACCGTGAGCTGCGCGAGCTGTCACGATCCGTCGATGGGCTACACCGCCCACACGAAGACGGGCGTCGGCATCCGCGGCCAGCTCGGCGGCCGCAACTCGCCGGTCTCGTTCAACCGCATCCTCTCCGGCGCCCAGTTCTGGGACGGCCGGGCCGACTCGCTCGAGGCCCAGGCGATCGGCCCGATCCAGAACCCCATCGAGATGGGCTTCACGCACGCAGGGGTCGTGAAGCGGCTCGGGGAGATTCCGGTCTACCGCAAGCAGTTCGAGACGATCTTCGGGGATCTCACGATCGAGCGGGTCGGGCAGGCGATCGCCGCCTTCGAGCGGGCGGTCGTGACGGCGCCCTCGCCGTACGACTACGACGAGCAGATGAAGGCCTTCGCCGGCCTCGACCAGGAGGATATCGCCGAGGATCCCGACCTCGCGAAGCGCTACGCCGCCGCCAAGGCCGGCGCCGAGGCCCACCCGCTGTCGGAGGCGGCCAGGCGCGGCCGGGAGATCTTCTTCACCGAGAAGGGCAACTGCACCGCCTGCCACGTGGGGGCGAACCTCGCCGACGAGAAGTTCCACAACATCGGCGTCGGAATGCAGGCGGAGAACCCCGACCTCGGGCGGTTCGCCGTCACGAAGGACGAGCGGGACAAGGGCGCGTTCAAGACGCCGACCGTGCGGAACGTCTCCCTCACGGCGCCCTACATGCACGACGGCTCGATCGCCACGCTCGAGGAGGTGGTCGAGTGGTACGACAAGGGCGGGCATCCGAACCCCGGCCTGAGCGACAAGATCCGGCCGCTCAACCTCTCCACGCAGGACAAGGCCGACCTCCTGGCCTTCATGCAGGCCTGCACCGGCCCCACGCCGGCGGTGCAGACCGGCCGCCTGCCGGCCGACCGGTGACCGCCGGCATGGCAGACCGGTCGCGCCGACTGCCGGCGGCGGACGCGCGAAGGCCGCTCTACGCCGGCGTCGACCTCGGTGGGACGAACATCAAGGCCGGGCTCGTCGACGACCTCGGCCGCACGCTCGCGTTCCACACCGAGCCGACGCACGCCGATCGCGGGCCCGAGGACGCCGCGGCCCGGATGGGCCGCGCGGTCAAAACCGTCTGCGAGCAGGCCGGCGTCGCGCTCGACGACGTGGCCAGGGTCGGCCTCGGCACGCCGGGCCCGCAGGATCTCTCCACCGGCGTGATCCTCCGCGCCGGCAACCTCCCGGGCTGGGACGGGTTTCCCGTGCGCGACCGCGTGGCCCTCCACGCCGGCCGCGAGGTGACGTTCGCCAACGACGCGAATGCCGCCGCCTACGGCGAGTTCTGGGTCGGCTCGGCGCGGGGCTCCTCGAGCCTCGTCCTGCTCACGCTCGGCACCGGCGTGGGGGGCGGCATCATCGTCGGCGACATGAACGTCGAGGGGGCCCACAGCCACGGCTCCGAGTGCGGGCACATCATCGTCGATCCGGCGCCGACCGCCCGGCGCTGCCCCTGCGGCCAGCCCGGCCATCTCGAGGCCTACTGCTCGGCCACGTCGCTCGTGGCCCGGGCCCGGGAGGCGCTCGCCGAACGGGCCGACGGTCCGCTCGCCGCGGCCGTCTCCCGCGGCGAGAACCTCACGCCCATCCTCATCTCCGCTGCGGCGGCCGGCGGCGATCCGCTCGCCCACGGCCTGATCCTCGACACCGCCCGCTGGCTCGGGATCGGGATCGTGACGCTCATGCACGCGATCGACCCCGAGGCGGTGGTGATCGGCGGCGCGATGACGTTCGGGGGGGAATCGGCCCTGGTCGGCACGATGTTTCTTGAGGCCGTCCGCGCCGAGGTCCGCGCCCGCGCCTTCCCGGTGCTCGCCGAAAAGACCCTCATCCGCTACGCGAGCCTGGGCGGCGACGCCGGCTACATCGGCGCCGCCGGCCTCGCCCGCCTCGCCCACAAGATTCCGTAGGACAGGCTTCAGCCTGTCACGCCCGCCATGCCGGGATCGGCTTCAACCCGTCATGCGCCGCCTGCTGCGGAGGCGCAAAGCAGTTTCGGCGGAGACGGTCGGTGGGCACGCGCAGACGAAGGGAGTCGTTGAGAACTATCGGCGTCCGATCACAACCCACGAGTCCTGTACTCTCAACACGACCGGAGTCGAGCATGCCTACCGCCGGCTCCGTAGGCGCAAAGCAGTTTCGGCGGAGACGGTCGGTGGGCACGCGCAGACGAAGGGAGTCGTTGAGGACGATGAAGCGCCAGGCCTGGAAGGCCGGGTCATCACCAGCCGAGTGCCGTTCCGTGAAGTATCCGTCGAGCATGCCTACCGCCGGCTCCGAATGCGGGTGTTTATCTACGCGACACGACAGGCTGAAGCCTGTCCCACGTGGGTGTCGTGAGCGGCTAGAATCTTTCGTATGGCCATCGACTGCAAGCACATCCGCAACTTTTCGATCATCGCCCACATCGACCACGGCAAGAGCACGCTGGCCGACCGGCTGCTCGAGTTCACCGGCACCGTCGAGAAGCGGCAGCTCAAGGAGCAGATGCTCGACGACATGGAGCTCGAGCGGCAGCGGGGGATCACGATCAAGGCCAGGGCGGTGCGGATGGAGTATCGGCACAAGGGGGAGCGGTACGAACTGAACCTGATCGACACGCCCGGCCACGTCGATTTCCACTACGAGGTCTCGCGGAGCCTGGCGTGCTGCGAGGGGGCCGTGCTCCTGGTCGACGCGTTCCAGGGGGTCGAGGCCCAGACGGTCGCCAATGCCTACGCTGCCATCAATCAGGACCTCGCCATCGTGCCGGTGATCAACAAGATCGACCTCATGCATGCCCGCGTCGACGAGGTGCTCGTCGAGATGGAGCAGAGCCTGGCGATCGACCCGGCGGAGGTGATCAAGGCGAGTGCCAAGGCGGGCATCGGGATCGAGGAATTGCTGGCGGCGATCGTGGAGCGGGTGCCGCCCCCTGCGGGCGATCCGCACGCGACCCTGCGGGCGATGATCTTCGACAGCCATTACGACAGCTACCGCGGCGCGATCACCTACGTGCGCCTGATCGACGGCACGGTCAAAAAGGGGCAGAAGATCCGGTTCCTCGAGACCGGCACCACGCACGACGTGATCGAGCTCGGCCAGTTCGTGCCCCAGCGCCGGGCCTGCGACGAGCTCGCGGCCGGCCAGGTGGGCTACCTCGTCTGCAACATCAAGGACGTGAAGCAGGTCCACATCGGCGACACGGTGACGATCCCCGGCGACGACGCGGCCGCGCCGCTCCCCGGCTACAAGCCGCCTCAGCGGATGGTCTACTGCGGCCTCTATCCGAGCGAGGGGGAAAACTTCGAGGAGCTGCGCGACGCGCTCGAGAAGCTCGCCATCAACGATCCCTCGTTCGAATACCAGCCCGAGAGCAGCGAGGCGCTCGGCTTCGGGTTCCGCTGCGGGTTCCTCGGCCTGCTGCACATGGAGATCATCCAGCAGCGGCTCGAGCAGGAGGCCGATCTCGACCTCGTGCAGACGGCGCCCAACGTCACCTACCAGATCCTCAAAGTGGACGGCGAGACGATCGAGATCACGAATCCCCAGGACGTGCCCGATTCGGGCCA
>RGVT01000232.1 GCA_010027105.1 Planctomycetia bacterium | reverse complement strand
GGCCGCGAGCCAGTCGGCGAGTTCGAGCGGGTCGAGCCGGCCGCCCACCTCGAGCCGCCGGGTGCTGGCCTCGATCTCGCGCGGGTCGGCGAGCGGCGCGAGCAGCGCCTGGATGCTCGTGACGACGATCGCGGGGGGGGCCGCGCCGGGCATCGCCAGCTGCTTGACGACGGCCAACCGCGCGGCGGCGGCCGGATCGTCGGCGAGCGACTCGTCGCCCAGGCTCTCGAGCGCGGGCAGGAGCATCACGGGCCGCGTCGTGAAGAGCTCGAGGTCGTCGGAGAACGCGTCGGCCTCGTCGGCGTGCGGCAGCACGACGACGAGCGCGGCGCCTTCACCACCGGCTGATTGAGCGAGTTGATTCGCCAGCGCCGCCGCCGTGAGCGCAGACGCCGATCCCCAGGTTCCGCCGATCGTGCCGCCGTGCCCCGCGTGGAGGGCGGCGACCACGTCGGCGAACCCGCCGTGCTGCGCGAGCGTGTCGGCCAGCCCGGGCAGCCGCCCGGCCGGCCGTGTGGTTGTGCGTGCCACGCGTGCCGTGAGTATACGGCCGCCGCTGTAGGGGCAGGCAGATTGACATCCCCGCGACGGTTCGCGGGGATGAAGGAGCGGATCGCGCGGCACGCTCTCGCTCGATTCAACGCCGGGACGCGGCATCTCTTGATCAGGCTTGAAAACCCCGTACGATCTGTCTACAATAGCTCGATTCACTCGCATCCCAACCCTGCGACGGAGCGTCGTCCCATGAAGCGCACCAGCATCACCGAGGCGAAGAACAACCTCAGTGCCCTCATCGACCGGGTGCGGCGGGGCGAGACCGTGTTGATCTGCGATCGCAATCGGCCCGTGGCCCGGATGGAGCCGGTCGGCCCCGGCGTCGCCGTCGGTGCCGACGCACCATGGTTGGCCGGCCTCGTCCGAGCCGGTCTGGTCGCCCCCGCCGGGAAGCCGCTGTCGATGCGCAGCGTGCCGAAGCCCGTGAAGCCGGTCCACCCGGTCAGCATCGTCGCCGCCTTACATGCCGACCGCGAGGAATAACCGGGATGCGCTACTGGGACGCGTCGGCCCTCGTACCGCTCCTCGTCCATGAGCCGCGCACCGCGGATGCGCGGGCTGCCTTGGCGAAAGATGCGGGCATCGTGACCTGGTGGGGCACGCGGATCGAATGCACATCGGCGATCGCGAGGCTCGAGCGAGCAGGGGCCCTCCGGCATCCGGAGGCAACCCAGGCGATCGAAATCCTGCGAACGCTTGCCACCGGCTGGAACGAGATCCTGCCGACGGATGTGGTACGAGAGACGGCCTGTCGGCTCCTGCGGGTCCATCCCCTACGTGCGGCCGACGCACTGCAACTTGCCGCAGCAACGATCATGGCTGAAGGCCGCACGAGCGAGGCCCGCTTCGTGGCGTTCGACGACCGCCTCCGGGAGGCGGCTGCACGCGAGAACTTTATCGTCGGCCCGTGACCGACGCGGAAACGGTAGCGCCGTGCGATGGGCGGCCCCGCACCGGGCGCGGTTACGGCTGCATCTCGCCCTGCTCCTCGACGGCCCACAGGTTGCGCTGCGAGGCCACGAACAGCGTCTTGTTGGCCGCGCACGGGATCGACCACACCGGCGAGCCGAGCCTAATCATGGCGAGCGTCTTCTTTTCGCGGCCGGCGGCCAGCACGGTGAACCCCTTGCGGCTGCCGATGTAGACCTTGCCGTCCACCACGAGCGTCGACGACCAGATCTCGTCCTGCGTGTCGTGAAACCACACGAGGTCGCCCGTCTCGGCGTCGAGGCAGTGCACCTTGCCGGCATACTCGGCCGCATACACGAGGCCGTCCGCAACGGCCACGGTCGAGAGCGCCCGCCCGATGCCCAGATACTGCCACACCTTGCGCACCTCCGCCCCGTCGTCGGTGCCGTCCACTGCGAAGCAGGAGAGGGCGCCGCGGCCGGGGCCGTGCACCGGATCCTGGCCGATCGCCACATAGACGCGATTCCCGACGACCACGGGCGAGCCGATGATCTCGTTGGGACTCACCACGAGCCCCGTGGCGTCCACCGACGTCGCCTTGCCGCGGACGAGCGCCCAGTAGTCGATCGGGATGTCGCCGCGGGCGCGATAGCCGGGCGGATTGCAGTCGAAGAGCCAGTCGCGCTCGAGGATCGCGGGCGCCTTCCCAGGCTTTGAGTCGGCCGCGAGCGGCACGAAGCCGTGGCAGCGGCCGTCGCCGCCGCCGAACACGATCCGCCGGCCACGCGGCGACTCGACGACCGTGGGCGACGACCACTGCCCGTGGAACACGTCGGCGCTGATCGTGCCGTCGTCGCGCGCGAGCAGCTTCCCCGTCTCCTTGTCGAGCACGATGAGCGATGCGGCCGTGGGCAGCACCACCTTCCCGTCGTAGACGCCGTTGGCCGTGCACACGTAGAGGTGTCGCCCCACCACGAGCACCGAGCAGTTGGCGGCGTCGTGCGGGAACACGGGCAGGGAGCGGATCATGTCGAACCGCCAGACGACGTCGGCGTCGCGCGGGCCCGGCGGCACGGGCGCCGCCCCCTCCGGCACGCTGAACGTGGCCTCCGCGCGGAAGGGGCCGTCGTTGCCGTCGACCATGCCGTCGACGTCGAGGCACACCACCTCGCACCGGTTCGTCACCGTGTAGAGCCTGCCGCCGTCGACGGTCGCCGACGCGCAGATGCCCAGGTTCATGTCGTCGAAGTCCTCGCTCACGAGCGTGCGGTCGATCTCGAGACGTGGCACGACGAGCCGCCAGACGAGGTCGCCCGTCTTCTCGTCGAGGCACATCAGCACGCCGCCGCGCGTGGGGCGAAACCGCGGGTCGTCGAGGTCCTCGTCGTTGGTTCCGACGTACACGCGGCCCTGGGCCACCGTCGGGCCCGAGTAGTTTTCGCTGCCGAGCCGCACCATCCAGCGCACGTTCCTCGCGGTGGCGGGATCGAACCCCAGCCGATCGCGCTTCTTCCTGCCCGGGTGGAACGTGGCCGGGATCCCGGTCTCGTGCGAGACGAGGTTGCGCTCGAGTCCGCCGCCCCACTGCGGCCAGTCGGCACCCGGGGCGAACCCCGGAACGGTCGCCAGGAGCCCCGCGATCGCCCATGCCAGCCGCCCGCCGTTCACGCGTCCGCCCTTTCGTCGCCCGGCCGACCCGGCCGGTTGAATGTCCGGAACCCCAGATTGTTGGTCGCGAGCGGCCGGCAGTCCAGACACCTCCGGGGGATCGGCACCCGGTTTTTGCCGGGGGTTTCCATCGGGTATGGTTGGGGGATCGGTTTTTCCGCCCCCAGGAGCCCTCGTCATGGCCACAGCCTCCCGCCCCGCGTCTTCCACCGGCTTCGTGTCCGGGGCCGACGTCGTCGTCGAGTCGCTCGTCCGCCACGGGGTGGACGTGATCTTCGCCTACCCTGGCGGGGCGAGCATGCCGCTCCACCAGGCGCTGACGCACGCCAAGGACCGGATCCGCACGATCCTCCCGCGGCACGAGCAGGGGGGGGCCTTCGCGGCCCAGGGCTACGCCCGCACGACAGGCAAGCCCGGCGTCTGCATGGCCACGAGCGGCCCCGGCGCCCTGAACCTCGTGACGGCGATCGCCGACGCCAAAATGGACAGCGTTCCGTTGATCGCCCTCACGGGCCAGGTGGGCACGAGTGTGATCGGCACGGACGCCTTCCAGGAGACGCCGATCGTCGAGGTCTGCCGCGGGATCACGAAGCACCACTATCTCGTCACCGATGCGGCCGACATCGCCCGCGTGATGAAAGAAGCTTTTTACATCGCCACGACGGGTCGCCCCGGCCCGGTGCTCGTGGATCTCCCGAAGAACATCCAGGTCGCGCAGCTCGTACCGGACTATGACGTGCCGATGAACCTGCCGGGCTACCGGCCCGAGCCGCGTCCTCCGCACCCGGAGCAGATCGCCCAGGTGGCGGCCGCCATCAAGCGGGCCAAGCGGCCGGTGATCTACGCCGGCGGCGGCGTGATCACGGGCAATGCCTCCGACGAGCTCCGCGAGCTCGTCCGCAAAACGGGCATCCCGGTCACGACGACGCTGATGGGGCTCGGGGCCTTCCCCGGCACCGACCCGCTCTCCCTCGACATGCTCGGGATGCACGGCAGCGTGTATGCCCCTGGATGTTCTTCGGCAAGTCTACGAGCACCGGGCCCGGCCGGCCCGTCGTGGCGATGTAAAAGGCCTCTTTCATCACCCGGGCGATGTCGGCCGCGTCGGTGACGAGATAGTGGTGCTTCGTGATCCCGCGGCAGACCTCGACGATCGG
>RGVT01000231.1 GCA_010027105.1 Planctomycetia bacterium | reverse complement strand
GTCACCGGGAAGCGGGCGATGTTGTCCCCCTGCCCGGCCCCCTCCGTGATCACGTAGTAGACCTTCGAGTTGTAACTGAACACGTCGACGCTCACGAGCGGCGCGTCGAGGTGCTTCTCCAGGTGCGTCTCGATCTTCTCCTTCGCTTCCTGGAGCGTGAGGCCCGTCACGTAGACGGTGCCGTAGGTGCCGAGGTTGATCGTGCCGTCTGGGCCCACGAGGTGCTCGCCCGAGATCTGCTGCTGGCCGGCGGCCTGGGCGAGCGTGAGCGACACCTGCGGCTCGCGGAGCACCCGCTTCAAGTGGCGGAAGACCGCGTCCTGCGCCTCCTCGAGCGACTGCCCCCCCACCATCACCTTGCCGTAGGAGGGGCCGAGGTCGAGCATCCCGCCCGGCTCCACGACGTACAGCCCGTTGATCGGCTGCTCGAGCAGCGTGCCCTCCACGATCACCTGCAGCGTGTCGAAGCTCTGGATCCGGAACGGCGGCTTGGGCACCACGCGCAGGGCGTCGATGAGGAGGATGTCGGGCGGCTCGATCACGTACGGCGGGAGCGTGATCTTGGCCAGTTCCTTGGCCGGGGCCTTTTCCGGGTCGCCCGGACAGTTCGCCTCGAGGAGCGCCTCGCGGGCCGCCGTCCGCTGGGGCCGACCAAATGTCCGGCAGCCCGAGGCGTTGGCCACCACGGCCAAGAGCAGGGCCCACACGACCGCCCGGCGGGCGGTCCGGCGGCTCGGTTGCGGCTTTTCCGGACGGGGCACGGCACACTCCTCCCAACCGCTACGGTCGGTCTTCCCGGAGTTATCGGCACCACCGGACGGAAAACTTTGCCCCGTTTCCCGCGCCGGCCCCGACGCCGCGCAGGAACGGCGAATGCGTCGTAAACTTCGGGGTGTGTTTCGTTTGTGGCGCGTCCGGGGAACGGCGCCGACCGCCCCCCACGAACACGGAGTTCGCGCGGTTTCCAGCCATGCCCATCCTGCCCCGGCAACGCGACCTGTTCCCGGCCGACCTGCTCGATGCCGACCGCCCGCCGGCCGTCGCCGCCGGCCGCTGGATCGCCTTCTACACGCTCTCGCGCCGCGAGAAAGACCTGATGCGCAAGCTCGAGGCCGCCTGCATACCCTTCTACGCCCCGCTCGTCCGGCGGCGGCTGAAGTCGCCCGGAGGCCGCACCCGTGACTCCCACGTGCCGCTCTTTCCCGGCTACGTCTTCTCGCTCGTCGACGACGACCAGCGCCGCGCGGCGCTCGCCACGAACACCGTCGCCCGCTGGCTCCCGATCGGCGACGCGGAGGCGCTCGTGGCCGACCTGCGGGGCATCCGGCGGCTCATCGAGGCCGACCACCCACTCACGCCCGAGGCCCGGATCGAACCCGGCCAGCCCGTCCGCGTACGAACCGGTGCCCTGCGCGGTCTCGAGGGCACGGTGATCCGGCGGCACGGCGGGCAGCGGCTGGTCGTGGCGGTGCGGTTTCTGAACCAGGGGGCGTCGGTGGAGCTCGAAGACGTGGACCTCGAGAGGCTCTAGGAATCGGCGATGGTCGCGACGATGACGCACTTCGTGGCGGGCAGGCTGCTGCAGTGGTGGCGGGCGCGGATCCCCACCCGCGAGGCGGTCGTCGTCACGGCCTTCATCGCGCTGCTCTTCGAGCTCTCCTACCTGGCCGCGTTCTTCGTCCGCGGCGAGCTCCTGCTCCGTGGCTCCGACTCCGAGACGATCCTCTCCACGATCGGCTGGGTGGTGGGGCTCAAGGTCGCGCTCTTCTACGCCCGCGGGTTCTGCCACCGCCCCTGGCGGGCCGCCAGGTTCGAGGACCTCAACCGCCTCCTCCGCACGGCCACCACGGGGCTCCTGGTGCTCGTGGCGTTCAACTACTTCTTCGCCCAGGTCGTGCGCGGCGTGCAGATCCCCCGCTCGGTGATGCTGCTCGACTGGGTGTTCACGCTGATCGGCGTCGGCGGCATGCAGGCCCTCGCCCGCAGCGTCTACGAGGAGATCATGCCCGCCACGCCGGCGGGCGCGGAGCGGTCGGTGCTGTTCATCGACGCCTCGCCCGCCGGCCGCCAGATCGCCCTGGCCCTCCCCGACATGCAGCCGCAGCGCTACTTCGTCGCCGGCCTGCTCGACGACGATCCCGACACCTACGGCGCCACCGTGGGCCGCAGCCGCGTGCTCGGCCCGGTGTCGATGGCCGCCACGTGCGCCGAGCGGCTGCGGGTGGGGGAGATCGTCGTCCGTCAGGACGCCCTCTACGGGCCGCGGCTGCGGGCCCTGTGCGACGCCTGCGCCGCGCTCGACGTGCGGGTGCGGATCGCGGAGGACCATTCCTCGGCCGACGCCGCGGGCCGGCGGGCCACCGTGAAGCCGATCAGAATCCGCGACATCGAGCTCCACGACCTGCTCGCCCGCCCCTCGGCCCACCTCGACGACGACGACGACCGCGTCACCCGCCTCGTCGCCGACCGCTGCGTGCTCGTGACCGGGGCCGGCGGCTCCGTCGGGGCCGAGATCTGCCGCCAGATCGTCCGGTTCCGCCCCTCCCGCCTCGTGCTCGTCGACCGCTCGGAGCCCGGGCTGTTCGCGATCCACCGCGACGTCGTCGAGCGGCTCGACGGCGCCGCGATCGAGGTGGTGCCGCAGCTCTGCGACGTCGGCAACGCCGACCGGATGCACGCCCTCCTCGCCGAGCACCGGCCCGCCGTGATCGTCCACGCCGCGGCGTTCAAGCACGTGCCGCTGATGGAACGGCATCCGCTCGAGGCGGTCGAGAACAACACGCTCGCCGCCGCCGCGCTCGCCGAGCTCGCGGCGGAGCACGGCGTCGGCACGTTCATCTCCCTGTCGACCGACAAGGCCGTGCACCCCACGAGCCTGATGGGCGCCTCGAAGCTCGTCACCGAGCGCTACCTCGAATCGCTCGCCGGCCACTCCCGCACGAAGTTCGTGGCGGTGCGGTTCGGCAACGTGCTCGGGTCGAGCGGCAGCGCGGTGCCGATCTTCGCCGACCGGCTGCGGCGCGGGCTGCCGCTCGAGATCACCGACCCCGACGTGCGCCGCTACTTCCTCACCGTCGACGAGGCGGCGCAGCTGATCCTCCTCGCCGGCGCGATCGGCCCGCGGAGCGGCGTCTACGTGCTGGAGATGGGGGAGCCGCTCTCGATCGTCGACCTCGTCGGCAGCCTGGCTTTCGTGATGCACGTGCCGCAGCACGCGGTCCGGATCGAATACTCGGGCCTGCGGCCCGGCGAGAAGCTCACGGAAGACCTGTTCTTCGCCGACGAGGTGCACGAGCCCACGGCGAGCCCCTTCGTGATCCGCGCCCACCGGCCCGCCCGGCCGCTGGCGGAGGTGCAGGGCTGGATCGCCGAGCTCCGCGAGGCGCTCGCCAACGGCCCCGAGGCCGCCGCCGCCCGGCTGATGGAGGTCGGCGGGCTCGCGGCCGGCGGGGCGCCGCGGCTGGTCCCGGCCGACGCCCGGGGGGTGCGGGCCTCATGACCGCGACCCGCGCCGTTCCCGCGCCGCCGGCATCGGGCTGGCGGGTGCCGTTCGTGCGGCCCGACCTGCCGTCGTTCGACGACGTCGAGCCGGCGTTCCGCCGGATCCTCGCCGGCGGCATGCTCACCAAGGGCACCGAGCTCTCCCGGCTGGAGGCCGACGCGCGCGCGGTGACCGGCGCCGCCGACGTGGTGGCGGTGTCGAGCTGCACCGTCGGCCTCGCGCTCGGCCTGCGGGCCCTCGGGAGGATGCAGGCCGACCCGGCCCGCCGCGAGGTGATCGTGCCGAGCTTCACGTTCCTCGCCGCGCCGGCGGCGGTGATCTGGGCCGGCTACGAACCGGTGTTCATCGACAGCGAGGCCGACACCTGGACGGTGTCGCCCGCGGCCGTCGCCGCCGCGATCACGCCCCGCACGGCGGCGATCCTCGCCTGCCACACGTTCGGCTGCCCGTGCGACGAGGCCGGTCTCGCGGCGCTCGCCGCCGCGGCGGGCGTGCCGCTGATGATCGACGCGGCCCACGGCCTCGGCACCCGGTTCGCCGGCCGGCAGGTGGGGGGCACGGGCTTCGCGCAGGTGTTCAGCATGTCGCCCACGAAGCTCGTGGTGGCCGGTGAGGGCGGGCTCGTGGCCACGTCGTCGCCGGCGTTCGCGGCGCTCCTGCGGCAACTGCGGGAATACGGCAACGCGGGCGACTACGTCTGCGAGGAGCCGGGCCTCAACGGCCGGCTGCCCGAGCTCTCCGCGGCCCTCGCCCGGGCCTCGCTCGAGCGGCTGCCCGAGGTGGCCGCCCGGCGCCGGGCGG
>RGVT01000024.1 GCA_010027105.1 Planctomycetia bacterium | reverse complement strand
CTGCGCCCTCCGGGCTGCGCTCACTCCTAGCGACTGGCGCTGCGCCATCCATGGCTTCGCTGGTCGCTAAAGCCGGCTCGGGGGACACGGGTGGCCCGAAGCCGGCGCGTGCCCTTCAAACCGCACGTCCGGCGAGACGGTACGGGGCGACCCCGAGCCGGGCCCACCCTGACGCCGCCGCTGCAATCGGTCGGAGTTGGCGGCCCTTGCCTGCCGATCAAGAGCCGTGTGGGGGGGCGAAGCATGAGGGCGGTCGTCGCGGCGGTGTGGCTGGTGGCGGTCGTGGGGCGGGCGGACGATCCGTCGCTGCACGACTTCGACGGGGTGGCGTCGGTCGCGGCGGCGCTGCGCGCGAGCGACCTCGAGGCGGCGGACGACGGTGCGGCGTTCGGCGTCGTCGTCAAGGGCCCGACCACGCCGGAGCAGGCGAAGCAGCCCGTGGCGGCCGAGGTTCGTCGCCGCATCGAGTGCATCGACGTGCTGGCGGGGTTTCGGGCGGATCGCCCCGTGATCAGCGACGCTCCCGCGAAACTGGTGGGAGGCGTGGGCATGGCCTCGGAGCATCCCGGCGGCCGCGAGGCGCTCGAGGTGCGGACGCTCGTGGGGCAGCGGGAGCAGTGGGGGCGGATCGGCCTCGAGGTCGGCCCGCGGATCGAGCGGCGCCTGCCCGGAGGCATCACGCTGTTCCTCGACGGCAAGGCGGAGGCCGTGTCGACGCCGGGGCAGGCGATCGGGGCCCAGCCGCTGCCCGGCCAGCCGGCCGACGGCCTCATCGGCCTCACCGGCCGCACGGGCTTCACGCGCTGACGATCAGGCCAGGTCGCGGTTCTGGAACAGCACCAGGGCCACGAGCAGCGCCACGGCGGAGTAGAGGCCCGCGTAGAGGGCGGCCCAGCCGAGGTACGTCCACGGGACGGGCACGCCGCCCACCACGGCCGCCTCGATCGTGAAGTGTTCGAGCACCGGCAGGAGCGTGGCGAACAACTGGCCGACGAACCGTACGATCGCGAACTTCCCGACGCTCGACTGCACGATCAGCGGCACGAGATGGCCGAGCGCGTAGACGGTGAAGCAGACGATCAGGTTGGGGATCATGCCCAGCCGCGTGGACACCGCCAGGCTCACGGCGGCGAGCAGGATCGTCTCCAGCAGCGAGAGCGCGAGGCCCGGCACCACGGTGATCATCTCGTCGGCGCAGTCCCGCCAGACCGGGTCGAGCTTCGACGATTCGCGGGCGTCGTACACCACCTTGAGGCTGGTGGTGGCCATGAGCACGCTGCCCAGGATCAGGAACACCAGCAGGGCGACGAGTACGAGGCCGGCGAACTTGCCGAGCACGAATTGGGGGCGTGTGAGCGGCTTCGACAGCACGGTGAGCGCCGTGCGCCCCTCGATCTCGTCGGCCACCGCGATGCTGGCCGTCCAGACGACGACGAGCAGCGCCAGCACCTTGATGAGCGTGAGGCCGCTGTCCTTGAGCATCTTCACGTCCTCGCCGAACGTGTTGTAGGGAATGACGATGAACAGCACGAGCAGCACGGCGCCCACGACGAGCGCGACCGTGAACACCGGCTGGCCGATCGCCTCCTTGGTGGTGGCGGACGCCACCGCGGCGACGCGCCGCGGGCCGAGCCGGAAGGCGGCGTAGAGCCCGGCGATGGCGACGAGCACGATCGCCGTCCACGGGAGGATCGCCGACTGCGGATGCTCGGGCTCGAGCGCGCCCCGGATGCGGAGCGTCACCGGCTCGGCGCCGGGATTCGTGGCCTCGAGCGTGGGCCGCTGGCCGAGGAACGGGCTCGTCGCGCCCTCGCTCCGCTTCCATGTCCAGGGGACCGCCGCCGCGAGGTCGACGTCGGGCACCTTCGCCATCGCGAAGCCCTCGATCGGCTGCTGCGTGCGGACGGTGAGCGGCCCCGAGCTCTCGAGCGAGAGGAGCGTGAGCTCCTGCGGCCGCAGGTCGAGTTCGATCGGCTCGAGCGTGGCGTCGGGCGCGATCGTCACGGAGCGGTCGAACGCGTCGGCCGACGCCATCCGGGCCAGCGACCGTCCGACCTGGCCGAGCGGCACGAGCGGCGCGCAGGCGACGGCGACGAGCGCGAGGGCGACGAGCAGCCAGCCGAGCGGCCCCGCGAAGCCGTCGCGGAGGCTGGCCCGGGCCTCGGCCGCGGCCCGCGGCTGCACGACGCGGAGCAGCCCCCAGGCGGCGAGTACGACCGCCAGCGCGACGGCGGCCCCCGCTCCCACGAGCCAGATCGAGGGCACGGCGATCAGCCAGCGGTTGGCGAACAGCGGAACCATGGCGGGTATTCTGCGCACCCGGGGGGATCAAAGGAAGTGGCCGGGGGAAGTGGCCGGATGCGGCCCGGCCAGAACCGTGGCGGCGGGGCCGTGGAGCGGCCAGCGGTCGAGCACCCGATGCACGTCGTCGAGACCGATCCCCTCGACGATCGCCAGGTCGTCGGCCACCGAGCGGTAGCGGTCGCCGTGGGCCCACTCCAGGCCGACGCCGAACAGCCGCCGCCGCGGTCGCTCCCCTGCCAGCACGACCCGGCCGGCGAGCTTGTTGCGGGCCTGCTCGAGTTCGGCCGCCGCGACGCCCCCGCGGGCCACCCCCGAGTAGAGGTCGGCGATCCGGGCCAGGAGCCCCTCGACGTCGGCGGCGTCGCAGGAGAGCTGCGTGGCGAACAGCCCGGCGTCGAGGAAGTCGTGATGGTGCAGCGAGGCGTGTTCCGCCGCGCCGGAGTCGACCAGCGCCCAGTAGAGCCGGCTGCCCGAGTCGTCGCCGAGGATCATGGCCAGGAGCTTGGCGGGAAAGCGGTCGTCTTCGGTGCCGTCGGGGCCGGCGGTCATCCGCACCGCGTATTCGAGCGTCGCGGACGGCCTCGTGATGGTGGCCACGCTCGAGCGGCCGTCGGGGGGGCGAGGGAGCGGCGCTCCCGTCCGCGGTGGGTTCTCCCGGGGCTCCCAGTCGCCGCACTGCCGCCGCGCCGCCTCCACGAGCCCCGCGAAGTCGACCGCGCCGGTGGCCGCGAGCACGATGTTGCCCGGCGCGTAGCGGCGGTCGTGGTAATCGCGCATCGCGTCGACGTCGAGCGCCGTGATCGAATCGATCGTGCCGAGCACGCTGCGGGCGAGCGGGTGGCCGGCGAAGAAGGCGGCGCGGCAGCGGTCGTCGGCGCCGAAGGGAGGCTGGTCGTCGTACATCCTGATCTCCTCCAGGATGACGAGCTTCTCGGTGTCGAAATCCTCGGTCCGCAGCGCCGGCCGCATCATCCGGGCGAGGAGCGACACCGCCTCCTGCTGCTGCTCCGGAAGCACGGCGGCGTGGTAGACCGTGTCCTCCTCGCTCGTGAACGCGTTGGCCGCCGCGCCCATCCAATCGAAGCGGCGGTTGATCTCGTCGCCGGAAAGGTCGGCCGTGCCCTTGAACACCATGTGCTCGAGGAAGTGGCTCGCGCCCCACAGGGCGTCGGTCTCGTCGCGCGACCCCGTCTTCACGAAGAAGCCGACGCTCGTGGAGACCGCGCCGTCGGTGACCTCGGCGATCACGTCGAGGCCGTTGTCGAGCCGCTCATGCCGAAAGCGCATGCGGCACCTCCAGGGGCTCCCGGCCGAGCGACACGACCGACAGGTCGCGTACGGGGTTGGCGGCCAGCCAGGCCTCGATCGAGCCGACGGTGAGCCGGTCGTAACGGTCGAGTTCCTCGGCGAGGGTGCGCACGCCGCCGAGGTGATACCACTGCCTGGCGAGCGCGCCGGCCCGGGCGGCGCTCGACTCCTGCTGCATCACCAGGCCGCTCTTGGCCCGGGCCTTGACGCGGTCGAGTTCCTCGGCCGTGATCGTGCCGGGGAGCCGCCCGATCTCGGCCAGGATCACGTCGAGCGTCTCCTGGGCCCGCGCCGCGGTCGTGCCGGCGTGGCAGACTGCGGCGGCGTGGTCGCGGAGCGTCTGGTAGCCGGCCGAAACGCTGTAGCACAGGCCGCGCCGCTCGCGCACCTCGGTGAACAGCCGCGCGCTCGTGCCGCCGCCGAGGATCGCCAGCCCGGCCGTCGCCTCGTACGACTCGTCGCTGCGGTAGGGGGGGGCCGACCACGCCAGCGCCATGTGCGTCTGCTGTGAGTCGTGCGGCACGTGCCGCACCCGCGGGCCGCGGGTCCCGGGGCGGACCGGCGGGGGGGCGCCCGGCTCCCAGTCGCCGAACAGCGCGGCGACGCGGTGCACGAAGTCGTCCCAGTCGATCCGGCCGGCGATGGCGATGATCGCGCCGCCCGGCCGCACGTGCGCGGCCACGAACGACCGGACGGCTTGGAGGTCGAGCGGCTCGACCTCGGCCGAGATGCCCTCGCTGGGCATGCCCCACGGAGACGGATAGTGCAGCTGCCGCAGCGCGGAGAGCGTGCGGTGGGCGGGATCGTCCTCGGTGCCGGCGAGGTTCTGCAGGACCATCTGCCGGGCGTTCTCGAGCTCGTCGGCCGCCAGCCGCGGACGGCGCAGGATGTCGGCGTAGATCGGCAGCGCCTCGGGCAGCTGCCGGGCCACCATCGCGCCCGCGAAGCTGACGTGGCTCGCGGACACGCTCTGCGACCACTGCACACCCGCCCCCTCGAGCGCCTCCACGATCTCCCGGCTCGAACGGCGGCCGGCGCCGCGGAGCATCATCTCGCCCGAGAGCGTCGCCAGCCCGCAGCGGCCGGGGCCGTCGTGCACGGCTCCGGCCGGGGCGTGGAACGCGACCGCCACCGATTCCAGCCCCGGCAGCGACTCGCCCAGAAGCACGACGCCGTTGTCGAGCGTGGCGGAGAGCAGGGTCTGCTTCACAGGCAGGCGGCTTCGGCGACGAGGTGCGTGTCCGCCGGCGTGAGCGATCCGTCGCGCTGGCCCGTGCCACCGGCCTCGTCGACGACCTTGTAGACCGTCTTCAGCCTGCGGAAGCCGAGCCGTTGGTAGAGCCTCACGGCCCGTGAGTTGCCGGCGGTGACCTCGAGGCAGGCCCGCCGCAGGCCGTGGCCGCGAAAGCCGCCGAGGGCCTGCTCGACGAGGCAGGTGCCCAGCCCCCGCCCACGGTGACCGGGCACGACGCCGACGTTCTGGATCGAGCCCAGCCCGAGCCGGTCGACGACGCCCTGGATCGTGCCGCACCACTCGAGGTCGCCGGCCGCGTCGTTCGCGACGACGAGCCACGTGGCCGCGGGGAGAAATCCCGGCTTGCCGCGGATCTCGCGCATCAGCCGCCGGCAGCCCTCCACGTCGCCGAGGCAGGGAAAGACCGTGGCGTCGATCTCGGCGCGAAACGAGCGGAACTTCGTGCGGGCGTGGACGTCGAGCAGGGCCTCGTTCCAGGGCACGAACCGGTAGCCCCGGGGCAGGGGCCGCGTGGGACGCCACGCGGCCAGGTCGACACCCATCCGAAACCGCTTGAAGTAGGTCGAAGGCACGGGTGGTCCGCCGGCGTTGCGTCTCGGGCGAGACAGTTGAGAGCGTACGGTCGCCCTGCACGGCGGTCAACGCGCCGGCAGATCCCGCGTTGCCGGGATGGGGCCGGGACGATAGCATTTTTGAAGGATCAAAAAATGATTTTTGAAACCTCGAAACGCGTTCCCCAAACGGCCCCGTGGCCCCGGTGGCGACGCACGTGGCTCGGCGCAGTGGTCGCGGGGCTCGCCGTGTTGACCGGCCCGTGGGCCGCGGCCGCCGAACGGCCGCGGGTGGTCGCCACGACGACCGTGGTGGCCGACCTCGTCCGGCAGGTCGCCGGCGACCGCGTCGCCGTCGATCCGCTGATGGGCCCCGGGATCGATCCGCACGGCTACAAGGCGACGCCGCGCGACGCCGACCGGCTGGCGCGGGCCGACCTCGTCGTGGCCTCCGGCCTGCGCCTCGAGGGCAAACTGGGCGAGCTGCTCGGCAGGCTCGGCACGCGCGGCCGCGTGCTGGCGGTGGCCGAGACACTGCCGACCGACCGGCTGATCGAGGTGGCGCCCGGACTCTACGACCCGCACGTGTGGTTCGACGCCCGGCTGTGGAGCCTCTGCCCGCCGGCCGTGGCCGAAGCCCTCGGGGCGATCGACCCCGCCGCCGCGGTGGCGCATCGCACCCGGGCCGCCGCGCTCGTCGAGCGACTCGAGCGGCTCGACGACGAGGTCCGCGGCCGGCTCGCCTCGATTCCCGCCGAGCGCCGGGTGCTCGTGACGGCGCACGATGCGTTCCGCTACTTCGGCCGCGCCTACGGGATCGAGGTGGTGGGCGTGCAGGGCACGAGCACCGAGAGCGAGGCGGGGCTGGCCGACATCAACCGGCTCGTCGACCTGATCGTGGCGCGCGGGCTTCCGGCGGTGTTCGTGGAGACGAGCGTCGCGGATCGCAACGTGCAGGCGCTGCAGGAGGGTGCCCGGGCCCGCGGCCAGCCGGTGGCGCTCGGCGGCCGGCTGCATTCCGATTCGCTCGGGGGGCCCGGCAGCGGAGCCGAGACGCTCGAGGAGGCGCTGCGGTCGAACGTGGAGACGATTTTCGCGGGCCTGACGGGAGGCCGGTAGTGTCCGCCGCCGCACCCGCGCTCGAGTTGCACGACGTCACGGTCGCCTACGGCCGCCGCCCGGTGCTGTGGAACGTCGATCTCAGCGTGGACGCGCCCGGGCTGTTCGGGATCATCGGGCCCAATGGCGCCGGCAAGAGCACGCTCCTGAAGGCCGCGCTCGGGCTCGTGCCGCTGGCGGGCGGGACGGTGCGGTTCTTCGGCCGGCCGCTCGCCGAGGTGCGCGGCCGGATCGGCTACGTGCCGCAGCGGGAGACGGTCGACTGGGACTTTCCCGTCAGCGTGCTCGACGTGGTGCTGATGGGCACGTATGGGGGGCTGGGCTGGTTTCGCCGCCCCGGCGCGGCGCAGCGCGAGGCGGCCCGGGCGGCGCTCGACCGCGTGGGCCTCGCCGACCTGGCCGGCCGCCAGATCGGACGGCTCTCCGGCGGCCAGCAGCAGCGGGTGTTTCTGGCGCGGGCCCTCGTGCAGGCCGCCGATCTCTACCTGCTCGACGAGCCGCTGGCCGGCGTCGACGCCCGCTCCCAGGACCGCATCTTCCGCGTGCTCGACGAGTTGCGATCCGAGGGGCGGCTCGTGGTCGTGGTGCACCACGACCTGCGGACCGCGGCGGAGTGGTTCGACGGCGTGGCCCTCGTCGACATGCGGCTGGTGGCGGCCGGGCCGGTGGCCGCGGTGCTCACGCCCGAGAACCTGCACCGCACCTACGCCGGCCACCTCGACGTGCTCGACGAGCTCGGCCGCGCGGTCGAGCGCGGAGGGCGCACTTCATGAGCCAGCCGGCCGGCATTCCCTACAACACGCTGGTGGTGGCCGCGGCCGTGGCGGCGGTGGGGTTCGCCGCGGGCGTGATCGGCAGTTTCGGGGTGCTCCGGCGGCGGGCGCTCGTGAGCGACGCCGCCGCGCACGCCACGCTCGCCGGCGTCGTGGCCGCGTTTCTCGCCACGGGGCGGCGCGACCTGCCCACGCTCCTCGCCGGCGCGTTCGCGGCGGCGGTCCTGGCCCTCGGCGGCCTCGTCGTCATCCGCCGTTTCACCCGCACCCGCGACGACGCCGCCACGGCGATCGTCCTCGGCGTGTCGTTCGGGCTGGGGATCGCGCTGCTGGCGGGGATCTCCGCCCGGGGCATCCCCGGCGCCGGCGGGCTCGAGCACTTCCTGCTGGGGCACACCGCGGCGCTCACGGCGGGCGACGCCACGGCGCTCGCCGCCGCGGCGGCGCTGGCCGTGCTCATCGTGTGGCTCGGGCTCAAGGAGGCCACGCTCGTGGCCTTCGATCCCGCCTTCGCCGCGGCCACGGGCTGGCCCGTGGCCCTCATCGACTACGCCCTCGTCACGCTCATGGCCGCGATGGTGGTGGTGGGATTGCCGGCGGCCGGCGCGGTGCTCGTGACGGCGCTCGTGGTGATCCCGCCGGTCACGGCGCGGCTCTGGACCGAGCGGGTGGCGACGATGGTTCCGCTCGCCGGCGCGATCGGCCTCGTCGCGGCGGTGGGGGGCGTGGCGACGAGCAACGCCGTGCCGCGGCTGCCCACCGGCCCGACGATCGTGCTCGTGGCCGCGGGCGTGTTTTCCCTGTCGTTCTTCGTGGCGCCGCGGCGGGGCTGGTTCGCCCGGCGCCGGGCAGCGGTCGACGCGGCCCGGGCGCTGGCCGAGCGGCTCCGGGCCGCCGCGGCTGGCGAGCAGACGGCTCCCGATCCACGGGGAGCGTGAGGACCGCAGCATGAACCTCGTGCCGGGCTCGGAAGGAGGGTTCGCGGCGCTGCACGCGTGGGCGATCGCCACCGCGGCGGTCGTCGCCGCGGGCTGCGCCCTCGTGGGCACGCTGCTCGTCGTGCGGCGGATGAGCCTGCTCGGCGACGCGATCAGCCACGCAGTGCTGCCCGGGATCGTCTTGGCCGTGCTCGCGGGCGGGCGGCCGGGCGGATTCGCCGTGCTCGGGGGCGCGGTCGTGGCCGCGGTCGTGACGGTGCTCCTCGTGCAGGCCCTGCGGTCCGAGGGGGGCGTGGCCGAGGATGCCGGCACCGGCGTCGTGTTCACCACGCTGTTCGCCGTCGGGGTCGTGCTGGCGAGCGCCCTGGCGCGGCGGATCGACCTCGACCCGTCGTGCGTGCTCTACGGCGTCCTCGAGTTCGTGCCGTTCGATACGGTCGCCGTCGCCGGCCTCGAGGTGCCGCGGGCGTTCCTCACGGGCGTCGTCGTGCTGGGGCTCGTCGGCGCGGGGCTCGCGGCCACGTGGAAGGACCAGGTGTTCGCCGCGTTCGACGCCGAAGCCGCGCGGGCCGTGGGGGTGCCCGTGGCGGCCGTGACCACGGGCCTGCTCGCGGCGACTGCGCTCGTGACCGTGGCGAGCTTCGAGGCCGTGGGGGCGATTCTCGTGGTCGCGATGCTCGTCGTGCCTGCGGCGGCCGCGGAACTGCTCGTGCGCCGCCTCGCGTGGATGGCCGTCGTGGCCGTGGTGCTCGGCGTGGCCGCGGCCTGCCTGGGCTACATGGCCGCGTATCGACTCGACACGAGCGCCGCAGGGATGATCGCCGTCGTGCTCGGCCTCGAGTACGCGGTCGCGGCGATCGTCGCCCCCGAGGACGGCGTGCTCGCCCGCGGCGCGGCGCGGGCGCGGCTCGCGTGGCGCGTCCGCTGCGAAGACCTGCTCGCGCGGTTGTGGCGGGCCGACGAGGCCCGCGCCGGGCCGCCGGCCGCGACCGGCCCGGGGGACTGGGCTGCGGCGGCGTGGCTGAGGGTGAGCGGCCGGATCGTCCGCGACGGCGACCGCTGGGGGCTGACCGCGCCGGGCCGCGCGGAGGCCGAGACGGTGGTGCGGTCGCACCGCCTCTGGGAGGCCTGGCTCGGCCGCCACGTGGAACTGCCGCTCGACCACCTGCATCCGCCCGCCGAGTGGATCGAGCACCATCTCGGGGCCGACGTCAGGCGCCGGATCGAGGCGGAGGTGGGCGGCGAGGAGAGCGACCCGCACGGCCGCGCGATCCCGCGCGAGCGGGGCCGGCCAAACGCCTGAGCAGCGCGAGGTTCGTCCGGTCCTGGGCCGGCGTCATCACGCCCTGTGCATTCTCCTTGGGCGTTTCGAGAAACAGCGGGATGCCGCGGAGCAGCGGGTGGTTCAGGATCAGCCGGAAGGCCTCCCGGCCGATCTTTCCGCGGCCGATCGCCTCGTGGCGATCGACCCGCGATCCGCGATCCTTCTTCGAGTCGTTGGCATGGATCGCGACGAGCCGCCCGAGACCGACGAGGTCGTCGAACTCGCGCAGCGTCGCGTCGAGCGCGGCGCGGGGCGCGAGGGCGTAGCCGGCCGCGAACACGTGGCAGGTGTCGAGGCACACGCCGACACGGGGCGCGAGCCCCGGGACGGTATCGATCCGCGCGAGCAGCGCTCCGATCTCCGCGAACGTGGCCCCGAGGCACGAGCCCTGGCCGGCGGTCGTCTCGATGAGGATGCCCGCCGCGAGCCCGCTGGTGGCCGTGAGCGCGGCGGCGATACCGTCGGCGGCCCGGGCCACGGCCACCTCGGCCGGCTGCTCCCCGACGGCGCCCGGATGAGCCACGACCCACGGGATGCCGAGGGCTTCGGCCCGCTCGAGTTCGGTGACCAGGCCTGCGATCGATTTGTCGCGGAGTGTCCGGTCGGGTCGTGGGCGATCACGAGCCGCAGGCGGGCCGCCCGCACCGCCATGCGGAAGGCCCGGGCTTCGTCGGAGTCGAGCGGCGAGACATCCCAGCGGTTGATGTTGCGGGTGAAGACCTGCAGGCAGTCGCAGCCGGTTTCCACGGCCCGTTCGACCGCCTTTTCGAAGCCCCCGGCGATCGATTGATGGGCACCGATCACGGGATGGGGCCGCGTCCCGGACGCGATCTTCCGCGGTCGGGCAGATCGTCTGTCGCCCGGTTTTTTGGGCATCGAGGCCCTCCGCTTTTTGACGGCTTGGCTGGCGATCGTACACTTCAAGCGATTGGTTCTGCCGCCCGGGAGCGCCGCCATGGGCACCGCGTTGTACCTGATCTCCACGTTCGCCGTCGCCGCAGTCGCCGGCATGGCCACCGCGATCGCCCTTCGGCCGATCCGCGTCGCCAGGCAGGCGGAGCGTCTGGCCCGCGCCCAGCGGGACTTCCACCGGCAACGCGAGCAGCTCGAGGCGAAGTTCATCGAGAAGGCGAGCGCCAGCGGCAAGCCTCGCGGCCTGCGCTGGACCGACGTGGCCTTCGACGACGACGTGGTCTACGCCCGCGACCGCAAGTCGCGCGGCCTCAAGGCGCTCGTCGCGATCGAGGTCAGCTTCGAGGCGGTGGAAGGGGGCGGCATGGAGGAGGTGGAGGCCGTCTCGAACGTCCGCGCCGCGACGGCCGAATTTCTCCACGACGGGGGCCGCTGGAGGACCGACGGCCGCGTCTACTTCAACCTCGCCCCGACGGCGACGGTGAAGTACCTCGCCTCCGACCTGGAACTCGTCGCCGAAGAGCACGCCGTCCGGGCGTGACGTATGGTCCCCTCGCCATCCTGGCCTCGGGTTTCTTGGCGAACCTCCGTTCGCTCTTGAGAGCCGGGCCTCCAGCCCGGCAGTCCCACAGTTGAGGAGGCTTCGGGCCACGCAGTGCCCCGGCCGCCGGCTTTAGTCGTAGCGACAGGCCTCCAGGCCTGTCGGATGGACAGAGATGGAGCTCTGTCCCCACGTGCAGTGAACGTCCGGCGAGAGGGATCGGGTGGCCCGAAGCCGGCGCATCCCTTGATGTGAGTACCCGGCGAAACAGCTCCGGGTCAGCAACGGATCGCCTTTCTCGGCCGGCAGAATTTGCCGGGCCTGCGCATCCTCGCGGCAAGTTCGGCAAGGGCGGACGTGGTTTCCGTGGGGCGCGTCGCCCGAGTTGGCTCCAGGGGGTTTGCGTCCCGATACGTGGAGCAGGAAGGCGCGCGCATGAGGACCGTGAGAGCGTTCGGCATCGGGGCGCTGGGCGGCGTGATCGTCGCCGGGCTGTGCGCCGCTGCGCTGGCGGCGCCGGCCGGGGGGGGGCTCGCTGCGCGCGAGCAACCCGATCCGGTCGTGGCCGCGCAGGGCTACCTGAAGCAGGCACGCGACTGGGGCACGGCCGCGGCGAAACTCGCGGAGAACCATGATCCCCACGCCGTCGACGCGTTTTACGCGGCGACGGAGGCGGCGTGGAACGCGGTGTGGACGTGCCCGGGGTCGGCGGAGATCGTCTGCGAGGCGTCCGAACTCTACGTCGCAGCGCTCGAGGGCTTGCTCGTCACCGCCTGCCATCACGGGCGCTTCACGAACGAAGGCCTCGCGCTGGGGCCCCGGTGGAAGACCGTCGTGGTGCCGATCGAGACGCGGGCGCTCCCCGTCGACGCGTCGCTCATCGAGAAGATCGTCGCGGTGCCCCCACCCGCGGACGCGCGGATCAGGCGGCATCACTGTCGCGAGGGGTTCGGGCTGCCGGTCGTCGTGCGGGTCAAGCGGGCTCCTCCCGGGACCGTCGCGGGAGCGTTCGCCCCCGACCGTCAGTCGCTGGCGGCCACGGCCGTGCTGCGGTTCCGGATGCCCGGCGACGAAACGTTTCTGCAGACGTTCGCCGGCCCGCTCGCCCGCGACCACGCGGCCGCGGTGCTCGACCTCGCCAATCCCGTCGAGATCGCGGCGGTGCGGATCGGCGCCGCCCGGCCGCCGCTGGCCGGCGACCTCACGGCACCGCTGCTCGACGTGCTCGAGGGCACGCCGCAGGCCGGGCTCTCGGGGTTCATCCAGCCCTACGGCCGCGGCGACACCCAGCCCCGGCTCGAAGTTCTCGAGCCGCATCAGCCGGGCAGGATCCCGGTGGTGTTCATCCACGGCCTGGCGAGCGACGAGGGCACGTGGTTCGACCTGCTCAACGAACTCCGCACGTGGCCCACGTTCCACCGCCGCTACGAGCCGTGGGTGTTCCACTACCCCACCGGCGCCTCGTTCCTGCAGTCGGCTGCGGTGCTCCGGGGCCAGCTGCAGGCGGCGGTGCACGGGCTCGACCCCGAGGGGGCCGACCCGGCGCTGCGGCAGGTCGTGCTCGTGGGGCACAGCATGGGCGGACTGCACGCCAAGATGATGGTCGTCGAGCCCGGCACCGCGATCTGGGACTCGGTCTCGCGGCGGCCGTTCGACGAGGTGCGGATGCAGCCGGAGGTGCGCCGGTTCGTGGCCCCGTTGTTCTTCTTCGAGCCGCTGCCCTTCGTGAAGCGGGTGGTGTTCATCGCCACGCCGCACGCGGGGTCGTCGCTGGCGTCGCGGGCCGTGGGGCGGGCGGCCGCGCTCACCGTCCGGCGGCCGGCGCAGACCGCGGCGGTCTACGAGCAGCTCGTCGCGCTCAACCCCGACACGTTTCAGGGCGACTTCGCGCGGTCGTTGCCGACGACGGTCGACATCCTCGAGCCGGAGTCGTCGATCCTGGCTGCGCTCAGGGCGCTGCGCACCCCCTGCTGGGTCACGACGCACAGTGTGATCGGCACGGCACACCACTCGCTGACGGGGGATCCGGGCGATTGCGTGGTGCCGGCGTCGAGCGCCCGGCTGGCCGGCACGGTGAGCGAGATCGAGGTGCCGGCCACCCACACGAAGGTGCACCACCAGCCCGCCACGGTGCGCGAACTCGAGCGGATCCTCACGCAGCACCTCCACGAGACCGGCCCGTAACCCCGGGTCGAGCGATTCGCATGCGGTATCGACTCCGCCGCGCCGGCTCGGAATCGTCGCGTGCCGCCTTTCCGGCGGGGGCAACGCCAAGCCTCTCGAACTCGTCGGCGCTCAGCAGTTTCGGCGGAGACGGTCGGTGGGCACGCGCAGACGAAGGGAGTCGTTGAGTACGATCGGCGTCTGATCAAAACCCACGAGTCCTGTACTCTCAACACGACCGGAGTCGAGCATGCCTACCGCCGGCTCCGAATGCGGGTCGTGAAGACAGGCCAGCCGGCGGATGCCGGCCAAGCGAAAACGGACAGGATGCCCCTCTCAATCGCGCTAGGGCTGGAGGCCCGGGTTTGCCGGCCAAGCGAAAACGGACAGGATGCCCCTCTCAATCGCGCTAGGGCTGGAGGCCCGGGTTCTTGCCAGCCGGCGGATGCCGGCCAAGCGAAAACGAGCCGGAGGCTCGTGTTTCGCGTGAAAAAGAAAAGGGCCCATGGTTGGGGAAACCACGGGCCCGGTAGCGGCTATCGAAGTGTGGGTCTTTGGGGGGGGGAACAGCCGCTGAAGAGATTCGTTGTGTTCGGTGGGTCGTCGGCGATGTTTCCGTCCGACACCGCAACCATACCAGATGGTGAGCGGTGTGTCGAATCCAAGGAACGAATCCGGGCCGAATTTTTTTCACGCCGCCCGAAACTGCCGCATTTTGCGGGTGTTTTGCAGGATTGGCCGGTGACCTGGGCGGCGAGACAGTCTGGAAATCTGTGCCGCTCCTGCGGCCTGTTCGGCCGGGCGGCTTTCGGCTGGATTCGCGCGCGGTAGTCTACGCGGCCACACCTCGGAAAGGACGCATCATGGCCGCTGCACCCGTCGATCCGTTCTCTGCCCGCGCCACGTTCGAGACCGGTTCCGGCCCCGCCACGCTCTATCGCCTCAGGGCCCTCGACGACGCCGGTGTCGCGAACACGGCGCGGCTGCCCTACTCGATCCGCACGGTGCTCGAGGCGCTCCTCCGCACCTGCGACGACTACGAGGTGACCCAGGCCGACGTGAGGGCCCTCGCGACGTGGAACGCCGCCCGGCCCGCGGAGACGGAGATTCCGTTCAAGCCCGCCCGCGTCGTGCTCCAGGACTTCACGGGCGTGCCGTGCGTCGTGGACCTCGCGGCTATGCGGGCGGCGATGCAACGGCTCGGCGGCGACCCCCGGAAGATCAATCCGCTCGTGCCGGTCGATCTCGTCATCGACCACTCGGTGCAGGTCGACTTCTTCGGTGCGGCCGACAGTCTCGAGAAGAACGTGGAGATCGAGTTCGCCCGCAACGCCGAGCGCTACGCCTTCCTTCGCTGGGGCCAGCAGGCGTTCCAGAACTTCCGCGTGGTGCCGCCCGCGATCGGGATCGTGCACCAGGTGAATCTCGAATATTTGGCCGGCTGCGTCTTCCTGCGCGACGATCCCGCGGCGGGGAAGGGGGGCCTGAAGGTGGCGGTGCCCGACACGCTCGTGGGCACCGACAGCCACACCACCATGATCAACGGCCTCGGCGTCGTCGGCTGGGGCGTGGGCGGCATCGAGGCCGAGGCCGTGATGCTCGGCCAGGCGCTCTCGTTGCTCTTGCCGGAGGTGGTGGGCTTCGAACTGACAGGCAGGCTTCCCGCGGGCGCGACGGCCACCGACCTCGTGCTGACGGTCACCGAGATCCTGCGCAAGGAGGGCGTGGTCGGGAAGTTCGTCGAGTTCTTCGGTGGGGGCCTCTCCGGCATGTCGCTCGCCGACCGGGCCACGATCGCGAACATGGCGCCCGAGTACGGCGCCACGATGGGCTTCTTCCCGATCGACGCCGAGACGCTCGCCTACCTCCGGCTCACCGGCCGCGAGCGGGCCCAGATCGACCTCGTGGAGCGCTACACGAAGGAGCAGGGGCTGTTCCGCACCGATGCGGCGCCCGTGCCGGAGTTCACGAAGCGGCTCGCGCTCGACCTGGGCACGGTGGTGCCGAGCCTCGCCGGCCCCAAGCGACCGCAGGACCGCGTGCCGCTCGTCGCCGTCAAGAAGACGTTCGCCGAGTCGCTCACCGCGCCCACGGCGAAACGTGGCTTCGCCCTCGAGGGTCCGGCGCTCTCCCGCACCGGCACGGTGCAGGACAACGGCCACTCCGCCACGATCCACCACGGCGCCGTCGTGATCGCCGCGATCACGAGCTGCACCAACACGAGCAACCCGAGCGTGATGGTGGCCGCGGGCCTGGTCGCCCGGAAGGCCGTCGCCAAGGGGCTGGCCACGAAGCCGTGGGTGAAGACGAGCCTCGCCCCGGGCTCGCGTGTGGTCACCGACTACCTGGAGAAGTCGGGGCTCGACAAGGATCTCGACGCGCTCGGCTTCGAGACGGTGGGCTACGGCTGCACGACGTGCATCGGAAACTCCGGGCCGCTCCCCGATCCGGTGGCGAAGGCCGTGACGGAGGGGGACCTCGTGGCCGCCGCCGTGCTCTCGGGCAACCGCAACTTCGAGGGCCGCGTCAACCCGCTCGTGAAGGCCAACTGGCTGGCCAGCCCGCCGCTGGTCGTGGCCTACGCGCTGGCCGGCACGACCGACATCGACCTCGCCACCGAGCCGCTCGGCACCGGCCGCGACGGCGAGCCGGTCTACCTCCGCGACATCTGGCCCACCCGCGACGAGGTGCACCGCACCGTGGCCGCGAGCGTGTCGCCCGAGCAGTTCCAAAACCGGTATGGCAACGTCTGGCAGTCGAACGAGCGCTGGAACGCCATCCCCACGAGCTCCGGCGAACTCTACGAGTGGGACGCCGCGAG
>RGVT01000230.1 GCA_010027105.1 Planctomycetia bacterium | reverse complement strand
TTGATAACCAGCTTGATTTCCTATTGCTATTCCATTATAATTTGCTCCAGTATAAGCACATTGATAACCAATTGCTATTATATTATCTTGTGAACCAAAATTATAAGTATAACAAGATTGATAACCAATTACTATTGAATTTATTAATTGATTTGTTGAAGCATTTGATACACCTATTGATATTGATTGATTTCCTTGACCAATTAATGCTACATTGCTTCCTATTGCTACCGAATTGTTTCCTTGACTTATTTTTCCGGCATTTAATCCTATTGCTATTGAATTTAACCCTTGATTATTATATCCTGATTGATAACCTATCGCAATCGTATCTGATAATTGATTTGTATATCCTGCTTGTGTTCCTATTGCTATTGCATCATTACTTTGAGAATAATATCCTGATTGATAACCTATTGCAACAGATGAACCGCTTTGTCCAGAAAATCCAGTTTGAGTTCCTATTGCTATAGAATATGTTCCCATCTTACTATATCCTGAATAAAATCCAATTGATATTGAATGATCATTTCCACCATATTGTAATCCAGGATAACACCCAATTGATATACAAGATGTGCCTAGACTTATTATGCCTGCTTGATATCCTATTGCTATTGAGTTATCACCTTGACTTATTTCACCATTATTAAATAAATTGGATTTATTACCAATGCTAATAGCATATTGTCCTTGATATGATTTACCCGCTAAATAACCTATTGCTACTGAATTTTGATTTTGTATGAAATTTCCAGCTTGATTACCAATAGCTATAGAATATGAACCTTGAGAGAATTGTCCTGCTTGATTACCAATTGCAACTGATGATATAAATTGATTATTTTGTCCAGCATTATTACCTATTGCAGTTGCATTTCCACCCATTGTTCCTTGATTAATTTGAGATGATTGATTTCCTATTGATATACTTGAAGTATATTGGTTATTACCATTTATATAACCTATTGCAATACAATATTGTGATGTGTATGTAGATTGTATAGTTGCTGTATTATAACCCAATCCTACACAATATGAACCTTGACCTTGACTCAATAAAAAAAGCGGATTGCCTCCAAGAAAAATTTTTGTATCACCAATGTTAAAACCAAATGAACCACCAGATATTATATTTGTCCAATATAAATAATCACCATAATTTATACCAGAATTAAAAGGTAAATAACCATAACTCCCTATTGCACCAGTAGATCCTCTTGTCCCTGTTGGGCCAGTTGCACCAGTAGGTCCTCTTGTCCCTGTTGCACCAGTTAATCCTCTAAAACCTGTTGCCCCGGTTGGACCTGTTATACCTGTTACTCCTGTTACTCCAGTTGCTCCAGTAGATCCAGTTCTGCCAGTTGCACCTGTTGCTCCTGTTGATCCTGTTGCACCTGTTACCCCGGTTATACCTGTTAATCCTGTTGCTCCTGTTGAACCTATTAAACCAATAAATCCAGATGATCCAATTTGTCCTGTTAATCCAGTAGATCCTGTTACTCCTATTATACCAGATGATCCTGTTGCTCCTGTTAATCCTCTTGCACCAATTACACCAGTTGCCCCTGTTAAACCTGTTGTCCCTGTTAAACCGGTTGCCCCTGTTAAACCTGTTGCCCCCGTTGCACCAATGAAACCAGTTGGCCCTGTTAGACCTATTGCTCCAGTTAATCCATTTAAACCTCTTGCTCCTGTTGGGCCTGTTATCCCTGTTAAACCTGTTGAACCTATTAAACCGGTTGCTCCTGTTGCACCTATTGCCCCCGTTGCACCAATGAAACCAGTTGGCCCTGTTAGACCTATTGCTCCAGTTAATCCATTTGAACCTTTTGCACCTGTTGGACCGGTTGTACCTGTTAAACCTGTTATTCCTGTTATTCCAATTGGTCCTATTGCACCAGTTGTCCCTGTTAAACCAATTAATCCAGTTGGGCCTGTTGCACCTATTAAACCTGTAAACCCTGTAAAACCATTTATACCAGTTGCACCAAATAAACCAGTATATCCAGTTACTCCTGTTGGACCAGTTGCTCCTATAAATCCAGAAGGACCCATTGATCCAGTTAATCCAATAAACCCTGTTGCCCCAGTTAATCCAATAGAACCAGTTGGCCCTGTTATTCCTGTTAATCCTACTGCGCCTGTTATTCCTGTTACACCTGTAAAACCTGTTCCATTTAAAAATTGCAATATATTTATTCGAGAATATAATACTTGATAATTTTGTAATATCTCTTGATAATTTAATACTCGTGTATATGCTTGAACCATACCAATACTACCAATAAACTTTCTACTAATATTATCTGTTTCAATTGCTATACGAAGACTTGGAGTTGAATTTAATACTTGAGTATTATTAATTCTACTTACTGGTGTATTTACACCATCCATATATATTTGTATCAAACCAGTCAATATATCTCTTGTTGCTACTAAATAATGCCAATTTCCATCATTATAAGTACCATTTGATGTGTATAAAGTATTATCTGGATTACCTGTTCCAAAACAAATATATCCACCTGCTATTAATGAAATTCCATAATCATTTGCTATTCCACCTGTATCTGCACCTATTATACAAGAACCATTATACCATTGTTGACCTAATGAACCTTCTCCTATCATAGTTGTATTAAACCATACTCCCCATGTAAAACTATTTTGTACTGGTCTATTAAATGTTCCATATTGTATTGTTGCTCCTGAATTAAATGTAAAATATGCATTTATACCACTTGTATAATTTGGGGAATTCACTAATATTGTATCATATAAATTACCACCACTACCCATATTATACCATGTATTTCCTAGCCCTGAATAATTTATCCCATCTACGTAATATATATAATCATTTATAAAAAATTGTGGATAACCATTTGCACCAGTTGGACCTGTTATCCCTTGAATACCTGTATTACCTATATTACCTGTAACACCTTGAGCTCCTGTTTGGCCGGTTATTCCTATTGGGCCTATTGAACCGGTTGCACCTGTTACACCTATTACACCTGTAAAACCTGTTCCATTTGCACCAGTTGGACCAGGTAATCCTTGATTACCTATATTACCTGTAACACCTTGAGATCCCGTTTGACCTGTTGCTCCTATTACGCCGATTGAACCGGTTGGACCTGTTAACCCTGTTTGACCTATTAATCCTGTTCGGCCTGTAGCACCTGTTGCTCCAATTCGACCAGTTATTCCTGTTGAACCGGTTGAACCTGTTGGTCCTGTTAACCCTGTTTGACCTATTAATCCTGTTGGACCTGTAGCACCTGTTGCTCCAATTGCTCCTATTGAACCTGTAAATCCGGTTAAACCTGTTGTTCCAGTTAAACCTGTTGAGCCGGTTACTCCTGTTGCTCCTGTTGCACCTGTTGCTCCTATAAATCCAGTTACTCCTATATTACCTATTACACTTTGACCGAGAGAACCTATAAAACCTGTTATACCTGTTGGACTTATACCAGATATACCTATTATTCCTGTTATACCAATTGCTCCTGTAAATCCTGTAAATCCTATCATTCCTGTAGGCCCAATGAAACCTGTTGGACCAATGAAACCTGTTAGACCTATTGCCCCAGTGGGCCCTGTTGTTCCTGTTAATCCGAATGCTCCTGTTGGCCCTGTTAATCCTGTTGCTCCTATTAAACCTATTAATCCTGTTGCCCCTGTTGCTCCTGTTGCCCCTGTTGCTCCTATTGCTCCTATAAATCCAATATATCCTGGTGGTCCTGTATAACCAATTGACCCAGTTACACCTGTTGCCCCTGTTAATCCGATAAATCCTGTAAATCCTGTTGGACCTATTCCAGATTGTCCGATTAAACCTATTACTCCTGTATAACCTGTATTACCTATGGAACCAATAAATCCAGTAAAACCGGTAAATCCAGACATTCCTGTATATCCTATAAAACCTAAAGAACCAGTATATCCAATTAAACCTGTTGAACCAGTTATACCAGTACTCCCTGTTAATCCAGTTAATCCCGTTAAACCGGTTGTTCCGGGTAGACCTATTAAACCTGTAGGTCCTGTTGAACCAATTATTCCTTTTATTCCAGTTGAACCGAGAGAACCGGTTAAACCAATAAAACCTGTTGAACCAATGAAACCTGTTATACCTATAAAACCTGTATATCCTGTATATCCTATATATCCAATATATCCTGTTACACCTGTATAACCAATTGAACCTGTTGAACCCATGATACCCATTAAACCCGTTTTACCTGTATATCCTGTATATCCAATTATACCTGTTACACCTGTTGCACCTGTATATCCTGTATATCCA
>RGVT01000229.1 GCA_010027105.1 Planctomycetia bacterium | reverse complement strand
CGGTGGCGATCGCCACCGCCCGCGCGCCGCCGCGGCGCGCCGCGGCGCACGGCGCGATCAACCGGACCAACTGGTGCTGGGCAATGGTGCGGGCCATCGGCGCGGTGGGCCATGGGCCCTTCGGCCGGATTGTGCGCGCCGCGCATCTCGGGATGAAACCCCCCGGATGGAGCGGCGCCCGCCGCCCCGTTTCACCCGGTCCGACAAGCACCCGGACTCCGAAGCGGATGGGGTGGGATTCGAACCCACGAGCGACTTTCGCCGCTGCCGGTTTTCAAGACCGGTGCATTCAACCGCTCTGCCACCCATCCTCGCTGCGGCCGCAGGCCGCCGCCACGAGTCTACCCGCGCCGGCCGCGGCGACGGGGCTCGGGGGCTTTGACGGGAATGCCGGCGTTTTCTACAATCGCCCCGGACCGGCACACGCACAGGAACCGATCGATGGGCGGCATCAGCAACCGGATGAAGGAAATCAAGCGGCGCAGGCACCGCCGGCAGAAGGTGGCCAAGTTTCAGGCGAAGCTCACGAAGGCGACCACGAGCGAGAAGCTCGCGATCGCAGACAAGCTCCGCAGGATGACGCCAGGGGCCGAGACCGTGATCTCCGCGCTCGGCCTCACGGAACGCAAGCGCGGTTGACCCGGGGCGGCCCCCCCGGCGGCAGCCCGGCACGGGACGTCACACCTTCTCGAAGGTGAAGCCGTCCTGGACGAAGTCGATCCGCACGGCGCTCCCCTCGGGAAATTTCCCCGAGAGCAGTTCGCGGGCGAGTTCATTCTGCAGCTGCTGCTGGATCACCCGCTTGAGTGGCCGGGCGCCGTACACGGGGTCGTAGCCGAGCCTCGCGATCTCGTCGAGCGTTCGCTCCGAACACTCGAGCGTGAACCCGGCCTTCCCGGCCTGCCTCACCAGCCGCTCGACCTGGATGTCGACGATCCGGCGGATGTGCTTCTTGTCGAGCGGGTGGAAGACGATCGTCTCGTCGATGCGGTTGAGAAACTCCGGCAAGAACCGCGCCTGCAGGGCTTCCTTGACCGCGTCGCGCAGCTCCTGCTCGCCGCCCCCCTCCTTCGTGATCTCCTGGATCACCTGGCTGCCCACGTTGCTCGTCATCACGACGATCGTGTTGGTGAAGTCGACGGTGTGGCCGAGGCTGTCGGTGAGCCGGCCGTCGTCGAGCACCTGCAGGAGCACGTTGAACACGTCGCGGTGGGCCTTTTCCATCTCGTCGAGCAGGACCACGGAGTAGGGGCGGCGGCGCACCGCCTCCGTGAGCAGGCCCCCCTCCTCGTAGCCGACGTAGCCCGGGGGCGCGCCGATGAGCCGCGCGACCGTGTGCTTCTCCATGAACTCGCTCATGTCGATCCGCACCATCGCGTTCTCGTCGTCGAAGAGCACCTCGGCGAGCGCCTTGCAGAGCTCGGTTTTGCCCACGCCCGTCGGCCCCAGGAAGATGAACGACCCGATCGGCCGGTTCGGATCCTGGAGCCCCGCCCTGCTCCGCCGCACGGCGTCGCTGACGGCCTCGACGGCCTCCTCCTGGCCGACCACCCGCTGGTGGAGCCGCTCCTCGAGCACGAGCAGCTTCGCCCGCTCCGTCTCCACCAGCCGCGTCACCGGGATGCCGGTCCAGGCGCTCACGACCTCGGCGATCTCCTCGGGGCCGACCTCGCGCCGCAGGAGCCGCTTGCCGCCGGGCCTGCCTCCATCCCGCCCCTCCTTGTCGCTCCCTTCCTGCTCCAGTCGCTGCTGCAACTGCTTCCGCTTCACGTCGAGCTCGTAGAGCTTCTGATACTGCTCCTCGGCCACGGGCTGCCCCGAGGCCTGCCGCTCCTTGATCTGGATGCCGACCTGGTCGAAGGCGTGCTCGGCCTCGTCGAGCTCCTTGCGCAGCTCCTGGGCGCTGCCCACGCCGAGCTTCTCCGCCTCCCACTGCTTCCGGAGGTCGGCGAGCTTCTTGCGGAGCGTCGTCGACTCCTCCTCGATCTCCGCGAGCCGTTCCCGGGCGTGCTCCTCCGTCTCCTCGGCGAGCTGCCGGGCCGCGAGCTCCAACTGCAGGAGCCGCCGCTGCACCTCGTCGATCTCGCTCGGCACGCTCTGCAATTCCATCGCGATCCGGCTCGTGGCCTCGTCCATCAGGTCGATCGCCTTGTCCGGCAGGAAGCGGTCGGCGATGTATCGGTGCGAGAGCTCGGCCGCGGCCACGAGCGCGGAATCCTTGATCTTCACCCCCTTGTGGTGGGCTTCGTAGCGGGGCTTGAGCCCGCGCAGAATCGCGATCGTGTCTTCCACGGAGGGCTCGCCCACGAACACCGGCTGGAACCGTCGCTCGAGCGCCGCGTCCTTCTCGATGTGCTTGCGGTATTCATCGAGCGTCGTGGCCCCGATGCAGCGCAATTCGCCGCGGGCGAGCGCCGGCTTGAGCAGGTTGGCCGCGTCGGATCCGCCCTCGGCCGCCCCCGCCCCGATCACGGTGTGCAGCTCGTCGATGAACAGGATCACGTTGCCGGCCGCCGCCTCGACCTCCCGGAGGATCGCCTTGAGCCGGTCCTCGAACTCGCCGCGGTATTTCGTGCCCGCGATCAACGCGCCGAGGTCGAGCGAGACCACGCGGCGGTTCTTCAGCGTCTCCGGCACGTCGGCCTGCACGATCCGCAGCGCCAAGCCCTCGGCGATCGCCGTCTTGCCCACGCCCGGCTCGCCGATCAGCACGGGGTTGTTCTTCGTGCGGCGCGAGAGCACCTGGATCACGCGGCGGATCTCGGCGTCGCGGCCGATGACCGGGTCGAGCTTGCCCTGGCCGGCCCGCTTCGTGAGGTCGATGCCGTATTTTTCGAGCGCCTGAAACTTCTCCTCGGGATTCTGGTCGGTCACCCGCGACTGCCCGCGGACCGCCTGCAGCCCCGCCATCAGCTCCTTCTCGCCCACGGCCGCGAGCTGCAGCACGTTCTTCGCCTTCGACGGCACCTTCACGAGCGCCAAGAGCAGGTGGTCGGTCGAGACGAACTCGTCCTTCATCGTGTTCGACTCGACCGTCGCCGCCTCGAACACCTTGACGAGCTCCTGGTCGGGCTGGGGCTGGGCGCCACCGCTCACCTTGGGCAGATGGGAGAGCTCGGCCTCGGTGATCCGCTCGAGGTGCCCGCGATCGACGCCGATCTTCTCGAACAGCGGCCGGACGATCCCCTCGCGCTCGGCGACGAGCGCGTGCAGGAGGTGCACCGGCGTCACCTGAGGATTGCCGCGGCCGGCGGCCAGCTCCACGGCCCCCTGCACCGCCTCCTGCGCCTTGATCGTGAACGTGTCGAAACGAAACGGCATGCGTGTTTCCCTTCTCAAGGGCTTATCGCAAGCCCACCGGTTCGGGGGCGGCAAAAGGGAAAAAGGTGACAGTCACCATTTGTCTGTAGACCCCGGCCTTTGGCGGGGCCGTGTCGCCTCCGGCGACCGGCAAATGGTGACTGTCACCTTTTTCCCACCTTTTTCCACCTCCGGCCGACCAAGCGAAATCGGGCCATGGATGGCCGATTTCGCGCTACGATTTCACCTCGAACTCCGCGTCGATCGTGTCGTCGGGGCCCTTGCCGCCGGTGCCGGCCGTGGCCTCGGGAGCGGCGCCGGCCCGCTGGGCCGTCTGCTGCTCGTAGAGCACCTTCGACAGGGCGTGGGCCGCCTGCTCGAGCGCGCCGTGGGCCGACGTGATCGCGTCGACGTCTTCCCCCTTGGCCGTCTCGCGGGCCTTGGCGACCGCCGCCTCGATCGGGGCCTTGTCGGAGGCCGAAAGCTTGGCGTCGTTCTCCTTGATCAGCTTCTCGGTCTGGAAGCAGAGCGACTCGCTCTTGTTGCGGGCCTCGGCGAGGCGGGCTTTCTGCTTGTCCTCCTCGGCGTGCTCCTCGGCGTCCTTCCGCATCCGCTCGATCTCGCTCTCGTTGAGGCCGCTCGACTGCTCGATGCGGACGGTCTGCTCCTTGTTGGAGCCGAGGTCCTTGGCGCTCACCGACAGGATGCCGTTGGCGTCGATGTCGAACTTGACCTCGATCTGCGGCGTGCCGCGCGGAGCCGACGGGATACCCTCCAGATTGAACTGCCCGAGGAGCCGGTTGTCGCGGGCCATCGGTCGCTCTCCCTGGAACACGCTCACCGTCACGGCGGTCTGGTTGTCGGCCGCGGTGCTGAACACCTGCTTCCGCTCGGTGGGAACGGTGGTGTTCCGCTCCACGAGCTTCGTGAAGATGCCCCCTTCCGTCTCGATGCCGAGCGAGAGCGGGGTGACGTCGAGCAGGAGCACGTCCTGCACGTCGCCGCCGAGCACGCCCCCCTGGATCGC
>RGVT01000228.1 GCA_010027105.1 Planctomycetia bacterium | reverse complement strand
GAGATCGTGTCCGGGGCGGGCGGGCTCGGGCAGATCACCGTCTCGACGAACATGGCCGGCCGCGGGACCGACATCAAGCTCGGCCCGGGCGTGGCGGAACTCGGCGGGCTGCACGTGATCTGCACGGAACTGCATGACTCGGCGCGGATCGACCGCCAGCTCGTCGGCCGCTGCGGCCGTCAGGGCGACCCGGGAACGTGGCGGCAATACGTCGCCCTCGACGACGAGATCCTGATCGCGGCCTACGGCCCCAAGCGGGCCAAGCGGATCGCGGCCTCGCTCAGCGGCCGGCTGGGCGGCAATCCCGAGCGGCTGCTCGCCGGCTTCAAGCGGGCGCAGGAGCGGGTCGAGGCCAGGCACCGGCGTCAGCGGCGGGTGCTCGAATACGTGGAGCGACAGCGGGCCGAGGCCCACATCCAGATGAGCCAGGATCCATATCTCGACGCGGCGAGCTGATTTCACGGCTGCAGGGGCATCCATGCCCCCTGCAGCCTTGGCGAGGCGGAGGGGCAGCCAAGGTGCCCCTCGCCTCGCGGCTGCTCGCACCTCCGGGCTCGCAGGGCCGCCGCGGAGCGGCGGCTCACGGCCCGTGCCTGCCGGCACGGCGGCCGTGTTCGTGCGCGGTGTGGCGCGCGACGTTCGTTCGGACGAATCGATGTGCCACCTGGTCAGCCGATGGACTGCGAGGGATTGCCGGTGCCCCGGAGCCGGCGTTGCTGGCCGAGCGCAGGCAGGATGCCGAAGCGAGCGCAGCATCGAGCGAGCGGAGGCCTGGAGGGCCGAAGCGAGCGTCCGGGCGACGGGGTCCGGCAAGCCCGAGCGAGTACGCGCGAGGCCACCCGAGCCGTGCGGGAAATGGGCGATTCTTCTGCTGTTGACGCTTGGCGGCGGGTTTGTGAGCCTTTTGGCGAGGAGATTTGCCATGCCCGGCCCACGGCTTCGTGTCATCTGGTTGATCGTCTGGGCGATCGCCGTCGGTGGCTCGGCACGGGCCGACGACGAGGCCACGCCCGGGGATCCGCCGCCGGCGACCACGCCTGAGGGCGGTGCGGATCCCGGGGCGACGGAACCCGCACCGGCCACGCCGCCACCTGCGCCGCCCGCCACACCCCAGCCCCCACCGCGGGAACCGGCAGCCGATGGCACCACGTCGGTCGTGGTTCCATCGGAGAGGCCGGTCGCACCGGCGGCACCCCAGCCGGGATCACCGCCGAACCTCGGGCTCGCCACCCCGCCGGCTCCCCCTGCGCTGTCGACGCAGCCGCCCGTCGCCAGCCCGCCGCCACCGAGCCAGCCGCCGCCCCAGAGCGAGTCCGCCTCGCTTCTCGCGCGGATGCTCGAACCGATCGCGGCCCAGCCCGGCCGAGCCCTGACGCCGGCGGACGCGACGTTGTATGCGCGACCGATGCAACTCCTCGAACCGCTGATCCGCAGCGGCGACCGCGCGCGGCGGCTGTGGATCGTGCAGGCCTACTGGAAGGTGGCCACCGGCTTCGCTTCCGTGCGGTGCGGCACGGAGGCTCTCGAACGGCTCGAACTCGTGGCGCCCGGGGCCGACCCGCACGACCGGGCCACGCTCGACGTCGCGGCCGCGGCGGCCCGTGCCGACGTCGCCGACGCTCGGGCAAGGCTCAACACGGCCCAGCAGGAACTCGTCGACCTGGCCCGTCTGCCCGTCGGCGAGCCGCTGCCTTGGCCGGTCGACCGCCCTCTGGCCGATCCCTACCAGACCCACTTCGAGGCGATCTTCGCCAACCGGATCGCCACGGGGCGGGTCCGGGCGATCGTGCGCAGCCTGCCGGCCAGGCACGAGGCGCTCGCGGCCCGGGCCGCGGCGGTGCTGGCCGCCGAAAAGGCCATGGCCATGGCGGAGGCCGACCACGCCAAGGGGAAGCGGCCGATCGAGGCGGTGATCGCGGCGCACGCCGCGCTCGTCGGCCAGCAGGAAGACTTCCTCGAGGCCGTCCGAACCTACAACCTCGAGATCGCCGAATACGCCATGGCGGTGGCGGAACTCTCGCTCCCCGACGACCAGTTCGTGGCGATGCTGATCGGCACGCCCATCCAATGGCGGCCACCGACCGAGCCGACGGGTGCGGCCTCGCTGCCACCCGCCGCGGGCGCGCCGGCGGTGACGACCATCCCGCCGGGCGCGGTGCCGCCCGCCAGCCGGGTGGAATGACCCGCGAACGCGGCTGGTATCATCGTCGTCATGGTCGCGTCCGCTCCCGTCACGCCTGCCGCCACGGCTCCGCTCGTGATCGGCCCGGTCGTCGTCGATCCGCCGGTGCTCCAGGCACCGATGGCCGGCTACACCAACTTCGCCTATCGGCAGGTGGTGCGGGAGTTCGGCGGGGCGGGCCTGCTGGCGACCGAGATGATCGCCGCCCGCAGCGCGATCTGGCTCGAGACCGCCCGCGGCGAGCACCCCGACCGGCTCTGGGGCGTCCGCGACGAACCGCGGCCGCTGGCCGTGCAGATGTGGGACAACGACCCCGACAATCTGGCCGCGGTGGGCCGCCGGCTGGCGAAGGATTTCGGCGTCAGCGTGGTCGACCTCAATTTCGGCTGCCCGGTGAGGCAGGTCACCGTGAAGGCCCACAGCGGCTCGTGGCTGCTGCGAGAGCCGGCACGGGTGGGTGAGATCGTGCGCAGGGTCGTCGAGGCCTGCGACGGCACGCCCGTCACGGCGAAGATCCGGCTCGGCTGCGCCGACACGTGCCGCACGGCCATCGAGGTGGCACAGCGCATCGAGGAGGCGGGGGCCTCGTGCCTCACCGTGCACGGCCGCGTGGCCGCGCAGTTCTTCTCGGGCCGGGCCGACTGGGAGGCGATCGCGGAAGTGAAGCGGAGCGTGTCGCGGCTGCCGGTCGTCGGCAACGGCGACATCGACTCGGCGGAGACGGCGGTCGCGCGGCTCACGGGCCACGGCCTCGACGGCGTGATGATCGCCCGCGAGTCGCTCGCGAAGCCGTGGATCTTCGCGCAGACGGCGGCGCTGCTGCGGGGCGAGCCGAAGCCGCCCGAGCCGACGCCCGAGGAGCAGTATGAACTCGTGCTCCATCACTACGACCTCGTATGCCGCCGGTTCGGCGTCGACCGGGGCACGATGCTGATGCGGAAGTTCGCCTGCTCGTACGCCCAGGGGCTGCCCGGCGCAAGGGAGTTTCGCGGCCGCGTCTCCAGGGTGCTCACCCAGGACGAGTTCCTCGGGGTGATGCGGGCTCATTTTCCCGGCCGGCCCGGCGGCAGCGAATTTTCGCAGGCTGATTTGTCAAAAATCGCCGGTGCCGTATAACTGAGGCATGCACTTCGAACCCGCCTCAGCCCGATCGTCCGACGGCCCCCTGCTCGACCTGCTTCGCACGGCGGAGAGCGCCGGCATCGGCGACCTGGCTCGGGCGCTGGGCGTCACCGCCACCGCCGTCCGGCAGCGGCTCGACCGGCTGATGAGGGCCGGCCTCGTGGAACGGACGACTGCCGCCGGTGCGGCCGCCGGCCGGGGGCGGCCCGCCCACCGCTACCAGCTCACGGTGGAGGGCCGGCGCAGCGGCGGAGACAACTTTCGCGACCTGGCCCTCGTGCTGTGGCGCGAGATCCGCGGCATCCGCGACGTGGACGTGCGGCGCGGGCTGCTCACCCGGGTGGGGTCGGCGCTCGCCGGGCTGTACAGGGATCGGGTCTCGGGGCCGTCGTCCCTGACGCGGTTCGAACGCGCGGCAGAACTGCTCCGCGAACGGGGCGTCTCGTGCGCCGTCGACGCGCCCTCGGCCACCGGCAACCTTCCCGTGCTGACCACGTATTCCTGCCCGTATCCCGAACTGGCCGAGGAGGATCGGGGCATCTGTGCGGCCGAGCGGTCGATGCTCCAGGAACTGGTCGGCACGGGCGTGAGGCTCTCCGAATGCCGGCTCGACGGGGCTTCGTGCTGCCGGTTCACCGCCAGCGGCGAGGAGAGCATCGGCCCTTGAAAAGCCCCCGGTTGCAGCGTCGAATTTCCCACGGTTTTCCCTCCACACACACCTGATCCCAGCGGAGCACCCATGACCCTGCCCCTCGCCAATCCGAAGCCCTGGATCGAAGGCCGGTTCGAGGAAAACCTCGTCCTCACGACCGTCGAGCAGGCCATCAACTGGGCCCGCCAGTCGAGCATCTGGCCGATGACGTTCGGCCTGGCGTGCTGCGCGATCGAGATGATGGCCGCGGGGGCGAGCCGCTACGACATGGACCGCTTCGGCGCGGGGGCCTTCCGGGCCACGCCGCGGCAGGCGGATCTCATGATCGTGGCCGGCACCGTGACCTACAAGATGGCCAGCCGCGTGCGTCGGCTCTACA
>RGVT01000227.1 GCA_010027105.1 Planctomycetia bacterium | reverse complement strand
CCGTCCATCTTCGTGGCCAGGACGACGACCGAAAGCCTGACCGGCGACGCCGTCGTCTCGTAGCGGCCGGTGGCGTCGGTCTTGGCGACACTCACCCTGCCTACGCCCGAGACTGGAAACATGTCGAGCGAGGCTTCTGCCAGGGGCTTGCCGTCGAGCGTCACGGTTCCCGTGATCACGGTCTGCGGGCGGCCACAACCGGCGACGAAGAAGACGGCCGCCAGGCAGCGCAGAGCCTGCGGCAGCGACCCCATGATTGGCCTTCCGCCAGTGGCCATCACCAGCCTCCCGCGGCAGTGCCGGAGTTCATCGTGCTCAGTTCCTGCCACACGGCCGGCTGGATGGAGTCGGGGATGAACTGGACCGAGCCGTCGCAGAACGCCGCGTTGACTCCGCCCGGGTGTCGGCTGCGGGCGATGTGTTGGAAATTGGTGAGGTCGAGTGGCTGCGGCGAGCATGGCACGTTGGAATCCCCACACAGCCAGGTCATGTCCGTGCCGCTGTTGGGCGGTGCTGCTGCCGTGAAGGTGTTGAGGTAATCGTGCAGTGTCAGGCCACGGGAATCTCGGGTCGTTCGGGAATCTTCTGCGGGAAATCGGACCTCGGCCATGAGGAGCGTTTTCGACGCGCCGTCCGTGATACGGGAAAGCGGAGTCCGGTACGGAACCCAGAGTGATCCGTTGGAGGAAAAGCCGGAATCCGACCTGACCCCAAACGGCGCATTTCTCGTGTTGGCCACGTACGAGCGGGTCGGGCCGGCGTTTGGCAGGTAGTTGCAACGTCGCATGTCATATTGCCAACTCCCGCCAAGGTACATGGCTCCAGGCCTGTCGCTGGGGCAGCAATAGAGCGGCTGTGCTGTCTGCATGAGGACCAGATTTATAGCGCTCCAGTAATTCTGATTCGTGTTCCATTTACCCGCGAGCTCGAGCACTTCCATGAAGGGCCACAGGGAGACCACGAACGATCTGCGTGTGCCACTGTCGTCTCCGGTATCCGCCGTATTCGTCTCCGGATTGTTTCGACGCTGCCCGATGTAGGGAAAAGCGTTGAAGGAAGTGTGATGCGACTGCATCGCGAGGGCCCACTGCTTGAGGTTGTTAACGCACGACACGCGCCGACCGGCCTCACGCGCGGCTTGGATCGCCGGCAGCAGCAGGCCGACGAGCAAGGCGACGATCGCAATCACCACGAGCAGCTCGACGAGCGTAAACCCCGTGCGCCGTTTCATCAGGCGGATCGCCGGCGGTTCCTCGCCGCCCAGGCGGCGGCGGCGATGCCGATGCCGGCCAGGGCGAGGGCGCCCGGCTCGGGCACGACGATGATGTTGGCCGCGACGAACAGGTCGCGGCGGGCGGCGGCGCCTGAGAGGCTCTGGTTGTCGGAGAACGAGAGCTTGAATATCTGCGAGAACGAGCCCTGTCCCGACGGCGTGAAGCCCACGGTAAAGAGGCCGCTCGTGCCGCCGGCGAGCAGGTTCGAGAAGGCGGCACCGGAAAGCGAGAAGCCGCTGCCGAGTTCGGTACCGGTTCCGGTGAGCGCGAGGCCGGCCGTGAGATCCGCGCCGGCCAGGGCGGACAGGTTCGTAAGCGAGAACGTCAGGCTCTGCAGGCCCGCCGTCTCGTCCACCGAGCCGAAGTTGAGCGCGAGTGTGCTCGTCGTGAGTGGATTCAACACGCCCAGGAAGCCAGGCGTCGCATGGTCGAGCACGGTGCCGTAGACGTTCACCGTCTGAGGCGAGAGCGCCGCCGCTGCGAGGCCGCTCGTGCCCTGGCCATCGGTGGCGAACGTGAGTTGGGCCGAGCCCGCGAGGGTGCCGACCGACCCGGTGGCCAGGGCCACGATCATCGCCGAGGAGTCGGTGGCGTTCGCAGCCAGAAGGGCGATCGACCCGGAGTTCGTCGTCACGCCCGACAGCGTGCCGAACGAGGCGTTGAGCTTCTCGGAGAAGCCGTCGGTCGGGGCGGAGTTGGTGATCGAGAGGGCCTGCGAGAGCGACGAGGCGCCCACGATCACGGTGCCGAGGTTCACGCTTCCGGAGGTGGTCGCCACAGCGGCATTCCACACCGTGCCGGTGACGGCGACGGCCTGGTTCGAGATCGACGCCGTGCCCGGGCCGCCGGTGGAGGTGAAGGCGAGCGTGGCCGTGCCGCTCTTGATGCCGGCCGAGCTGGTGGTATTGCTGCCGCTGAGGCCCACGGAGATCCCAGTGCTCGACGAGCCGCCGGCCAGTGCTACGACCGATCCGGTCAGGGTCGCCAGGCCCGTCGTGCTGCCCGTTACACCCAGGACTTCCGTATATTGCCCGCTCGCGGCGGTGTTCGTGATCGTGAGGCTCGACGACCCGAACGTGCCCCCCACACGGACGTTGCCGAGGGAGATCGGCATCGTGATCGCGTTGACACCTGCGGCGTTCCAGACGGTGCCGGAGACGACGACGTTTTGCGCGGCGAGGGCGAGCGTGCCGAGGCCGGTGGAGCCGGCGCTGGTCGTGCCCGTGCTCGTGAAGCCGAGCGTGACGGTGCCACTCTTCACGCCCACGCTTCCGGTGTTCACCGAGCCGCCGAGGCCGACGGAGATCGCAGACGAGGCGCTCCCCGTGTAGAGGCTCGTGAACGAGCCCGAGCCGGTGGCCTGGCCCGACGTGGTCGAGTATTGGCCGCTCAGGCCTTCCTGGAATGCGCTCGCCGCCGCGCCCGAGTTCGTGATCGAGAGGTTCTGCGTGCCGAACGTGCCGCTGGCATACACGTTGCCGAGCGAGATCGTGGTCGAGGCGATCGTGGCCACGGCGGGACTGTAGACAGTCACCGTGCCGCTCGTCACCATGCCGGCGAGGGCGGCCGATGCGAGGTTGACGTTCGTGGCCGACGAGACCGACGGCGTGAACGCGAACTGGCCGGCGGCGGTGCCGGTGTAGGTGACGGTGCCGCTCGCGCTATTCCCCGAGAGGAGCGTGCCGTTTGTCGTCGAGAGGGCGCCCGTGCCCACCGACAGGCCGGCGAATGCCATCGAATCGGCTCCCGTGCGGTCGGCAGTGCTATTCGCAATCGCTCCCGTGATTACGGTCGAGCCGCCCGTGCGGATCGCCGTGGCCGCGGGCGTGGCCGAAAGCGTGTAGCGGGCCGACGGGGCGTAGTTGAGGATGAGCTGGTCGCTCCCCGAGGTGGTCGAGAGCCAGAAGCCGCCGTTGGCACTTCCCGACACGGTGTTGGCCGAGAGAAAGCTGCTTGTGCCGAGCGTGAACACGCTCGGCGAATAGCCCGTCATCGTGCCCGAGGCGATCGTGAACGACAGGCCCGTGAGGCCGCTGTTGAAGCCGGGCACCGCCCCGGTCGAGTTGTCGGCCTGCAGGCTCACGAGGTTGATCGTGAAGCGGCTCGCCGAAGAGGAGGTGATCGCGAGGCCGTTGGTGAAAATCGCCTGGTCGAAGTTCACGCCGGCCGTGCCGCTCGTCCAGTTGTTGACCTCCCAGGCATAGGTGCCTCCGGAGGCGAACGTGCCGCTCTGGTAGGTCTGCGTGCCGGGGGAGTTGCCAGGGGAAAGCGTGACGTTCGCGCCGATGGCCACCGGCGTGTTGATCGTGCCGGTGCCGGAGACGGTGCCCTGCGTGAGCGTGAGCGGCTTGGAGAGGGCCGTGGCCGAGTTGTACTTGAGCTCGGCCCCCGAGCCGTTCACCGTGATGCCGGACGTCGAGTTGATCGACCCTGCCGAGCCGATCTGGAGCGTGCCGGCATTGATGGAGGTCGTGCCGGTGTAGGTGCTGCTGCCAGAAAGCACGAGTGTGCCGGCACCGGTCTTCGTGAGGCCGCCGGAGCCGCCGATCGCCCCCGCGAACGTCGGCGATGTCGAGTCGCCGACCGTGAGCAATTTGGCGCCGAGCGTGACGACCGATCCGGCTGACCCCGCGAGGGAGCCGATTATCAGGCTGGTCGCCGTGATGCCCGAGATGTCGAACGTGCCGCTCGCGGCGACGTTGACAGCGCCCGTGCTCGCAATCGCACCGGCGCCCGTCAAGGCCAGCGTGCCGTTGTTGATGGCCGTGGTGCCGGAATACGTGTTGGCTCCGGCGAGCGTGAGCGTGGCGGTGCCGATCTTCGTGATGCCGCCCGTGCCGATGATGGTTCCCTGATACGAGGCGCCACCGAAATCACCCGCACCGGGCGTTGTGTTATCGGCGCCGATGGTGAGCGTGTTTGCATTCAGATTGATCTGCGCCCCCGCATTGCTGGCCGCCAGTCCGCCGATGGTCTCGCTCGCATTGAGGACGAGCCTCATGCTTGCGGCATTCGAGACGACCCGGCTTGTGTCCGGGATCGCATTGCCCCCCTCGAGCGTGAGGTTGCCGTTGACACTTGTCCATCCGAG
>RGVT01000226.1 GCA_010027105.1 Planctomycetia bacterium | reverse complement strand
GTGCGAGCTTCGAGGTGATGCGGCAGCACGGCGTTCGCGACGCGCTGACCTCGGATCGGCATTTCAAGCAGGCGGGTTTCAACTGCCTGCTCTCCAGCGGGACGTAAGCCTCGAAGCGGCCTCATTCGACGATCGAGAGGTTCGGGGGCAGGAGCCGCCCGCCGCTGGGGCCCGATGCCGCAACAATCGGCTCCCGTCCCAGGACGACTCACTGCGATCAATCGCCTGCAGCCATCTCGTCGGAGGCGAGGGGCGGCTGACCCGGTCCGCGTATTCGCAACACGAGAATTGCATCACCGGGCGGACTTCTTGCTCGAATCCATTCGTAGATGTGTTCGGTGTCGTGCTCGGCGCGGGGCAGGATCACGACACGGCGCGTTATCCTGCGTCACCGAGACCGTGCCGTTCGCGGAACTCACCGATGAATTCGGCCAGGTTTCGGCCTTCGTGTCGCCGGGCATCCTGCAACGAGGCCCGGATGGCTGCGGCATCGTCCGCGGAAGAGTTCGTTGCCCGCCATTCGTCCAGCAGTTCCTCGAGGCTTGTGGTGTCGTGGGAGTGGCGGAGCCTTTCAGCGGCAAAGTCAGCGAATTGTCGAATCTCTTCTTCCGTGGTAGGCATTGTGCAAAGGCTCCGATGTGAGCAGTCTTCCAGCGATTGGTTCGATGGATCCGCCACGTTTCGTTCCGAAGGATCGCTTCCACATGGAACGGAACGCATGTCCAGTATATTCATGAATGGCCCTTCGTCAACCGGGTGGTCGACGATCGCCCGGGCTCAGCGCTTCCGCAGCACGAAGAACCAGTTTTGGGCGAACACCGGCGCGATCGCCGTGAGCGCGTCGTCAAGGAGGTTGAGCCCGGCGACGAAGGTCGGCGAAGGGGCCATGCGGGGAGCGCGTTTGCGGGGTTGCGCGGGATGATGTTGTAGCGGCCGCATTCGATGATCGAGAGGCTTGGCGGCAGGAGCCGCTCGACGTCGGCACGGGTGAAGAGCATGCTGTGTTGGAAGACCGGCCTTCGCAGCCACGGGTTCACGCTGCGGACAAGACACTCGATCCACGAATACCTGTTCGGCAGGTGGAACACGAGCAGCGCGCCGCCCGGTTTCAGGACGCGGGCAAGTTCCACGAGCGATGCCCGCTGGTCGCCGCCCGTCTCGTGCACGTGTTCGAGCACGCCCACGCTCACCGCGGCGTCGAAGGTCGCATCGGCGAAAGGCAGGCTGATGGGATCGCTATGCCGAACATGCTGAAACCGCGGCTCCGACGAGAGCATTGGCGGCGATGGTTCAAATGAAAGCCCGACGGTGCGGATCCCACGCTGTGTGAGGAAATAGGAGAAATGGCCGTTCCCGAGGACGGTGTCGTGGGCCGCGAACCACCGGTCCGTTTTCTCGAAAGGCAGCCGATACTGGGCGATGTTCGCGAGCGCCCCCCACTGCTCCACGTGGTGCGTGAGGCCGAGGACACAGGCGGACCGATAGATGTCTTCCACGACGTTCGACATGGCGCCGGCGCGACAGCGCGGTGGGAATCGCGATCAGTCGAGCGAAAAGAACGTGTAGCGGCCATCCGCGCTGACGATCGCCGACGGCCCGCCCAAGGCATCAGCCAACGACGTCTCCAGCGTCATGCCCGAATCCTCGTAGCCGAAGCGGTCCACCCAGATCCCGCGAAAGTCCGCCCCCCGCAGCTCGGCCACCATTTCCTGCGGTGGCAGGGAAGCCACCCGCCGCTGCCAGTCCGCCACCTTCCGGCCCTTGATCGCCCCGTAGCTCCAGCGAATTCCACGGGAATGGAGATACGGCTTGAGGTGGTCGTAGTCATGCATGCGGTGAACCGGTGGATTCTCGGGAAACGGCACGTACGGCAGTTGAAAGATCATCGCCCCTGAAGGGAGCGACTGTTCGACCTGCCCCACGAACCGGCCGAGTGCCTTCCAGTCGTCCGATGCGCTGCGAACGTCATATACACCGACAGGAACCTCATCCAGCACCCCCAGAGGCAGCAGGACGGCACAGAGCAGCGTGCATACCAGCGTCGATCGGGTGGATGACACCGCCTGCGAGAGCAGCGTCACCGCGGCTGCGATCGTCAAGAGACCGAGGAACCCGGCGAACACCGAGATCCGGTTGTAGGCACGGATCAAGGGAAAGACCAACCCCATGAGCGACCCGATTCCTCCTCCAACCCCGAGCACGAATACCGCCACCCCGAGCACCGAGAGCTTGTGGAAGAAACGTTCGCCCACCAGGTCTCCGGAGTCATCCGAATCGCGGGTCAGTACAAGGAGTGGAAACAGTGCAAGAAAGCCGAGACCGCCGAGGAGCCCGATCGCAGCAGAGTTGTGGGCTTCCGTTGGCGGGAATCCGAGCCCCTGCAGGCCGGATTCGTAGGCCTGCCCGATGCCCTTGAGGGCGGGCACGCGATGATGGCTGGAAGGCAACACGAGTTGTCCGAGTCTGAAGCCGAACAGCTCCGCACCGCCGCGGCTGCGTTCCACGGCGTGCGGATTCCTTCCTTCACGAGCGTTGTAAAGGGCATTCGGCAGACCTTGGGCCACCACAACAAGGCCTGTAAGCAGGACGAGCATCAGCATGGCACGAAAGTTTCGCCATCCATGCTCACGCCAGCCATACGCACCGGCGCCGTCATGCCGATGACGACGCACACCAATGCAGGTGGAAGCAGTGATCGCATGGCATACGGCATGACATCAGCACTGCTGGGACGCACCGGCAGCGGCCCCATGAGTCGCACGGCAATCAGGACGGCCACGGGAACCATGAAGTAGTTCGCCAGGAAGAGGTGCCCGACGCCGCGGTAGAAGTGATACGGCAGCAGCGAGAAACATACCCCGACAAACAGTGCCGCCGGGGGCAGAACCCGCAGCCGCAATGCCACCAGCGCCGCTGTCGCCGCGGCGAGGGCGAAGGAACCGAGCAGGAATAGGTGCGTCGCGGTGACCGGCTGCCCCGCGAATAAGACGAGTCCGCGCAGCACCATCCAGTTCAGAAGATCCGAATTGGGAAAATCGAAAAGTTCTTGGATGCCGGGCGCCCCAAGCCACGGGTTGTGATAGATCCCGCCCTGCTCGAGAAAGCCCTTTGCAATTGCCGTCATGCATGCAGCGTCACCTGTGCCAGAGTGGGGGACGGCGAGGCCCTGCGAGAAACCGATCGCGTTGTACGCGATCCCGATCGCGAGCGCAGCGGCAAGGACGGCGACTGCACACTGCTCGAACACGCTGCCGCGCGGTTTCATCGTTTTCCGTGACTATGCCAATGCCAGTAGACGGCCGATCTCCGCCTGCAAAGCGGCGGCGCTTTCCGCCCATGTGGGCAGGTGCACGCTTCCCGGTGCGGGAGCCGTGAGCACCGTGGAGCCGTCCTCGATCGACCGGAGCAGGGCGGCGAGATGGTCGGGATCGCCGAGCGGAATGTAGGTCGCGAGATCGCCTCCCACCTCGCGGTGCACGGGGATGTCGCTGGCGATCGCCGGCAACCCCTGGGCGAGCGCCTCCACGATCGGGAGCCCGAAGCCCTCGGCGATTGAGGGGAAGATCAGGCAGCGGGCGTGACGGTAGGCGTGTTGGAGGTCGGCGTCGGTGGCGTCGCCGATGTGGGTGAACGGTCGGCCGGCGGCGGCGAGTGCTGCAAACCGCCGGAGCGTGGACTCGCACTGCCAGCCGCGGCGGCCGATGACGACGAGCGGCGCGGTGCCACCCGCCGCCCAGGATCGCTCGAATGCGTCGAGCACGAGGGCGTGGTTTTTCCGCGGCTCGATCGTGCCGACCATCAAGAACGGCCGATGCGCCCGATCAAAAATCGCCGCGACCTCGGTGCGGGGTTCTGTAGCCGCCGGTGTGAGCTTGGTGCCGAGTGGAAACACGCCCAAGGGGGGCAAGGCGTCTGCAAGCCCTTCGGCGGCCGCGAACTCCCGCAAGGCGTCGGCCGTGGCGTGGGAATTGCAGACACAGGCGTCGGCCAGCGGAATCATTTCGCCGAGCCAGCGCTTGAACTGGGCGCAGAACAGCGGCGCAAAGAACTGCGGATGGCTCCAGGGCAGCAGGTCGTGGATCAGCGGGACCACGCGCGCTCCTTGGGCCTTGGCGGATTCGACGGCGGGCTTCCACCGAGGAATCATCCATGTCGCGTCAGCGAGCAGAAGCACGTCGCCGGATTGGAAGCGTGCTGGCTCATCTCCGGCGGCGGCTCCGGCCGTGGCGAGGCCCAGGGATGGAATGCCGCCAGCGGCCATCACAAGCCGCACAATCGCATGCTCGAGATTCGGGGCTCGATCCCGGAGCCACTCGTCGAGTCTGCGGGCGACGGTTCTCAGCTGCACGGCAATGCCCGACGGCGTGGACTTGATCGCCT
>RGVT01000225.1 GCA_010027105.1 Planctomycetia bacterium | reverse complement strand
CCGGATGCCGGCATCCGGGCGCGGCTCGAGGCCTTCGTGCTCGCCCGCGATGGCGGCCGGGCGGCCGCTGGCGCGGCGGTGGAGGCCGCCGAGCGGGCCCGACCCGCCCTTCCGGGCACCCTCGAGGAGCGGGCCTTCGCCGACTTCCGTGACCTCGACGACATCACGGCCGGCGTGTTCGAGGTGCTCACCCACACCGGCAAGTATTATTGGGTCCCGATGTCGCGCGTCGAACGGATCGAATTCACGCCCCCGTCGCGGCCGCTCGACCTGCTCTGGCGGACCGCCCGGATGGTCGTGCGCGATGCGTTCGACGCGGAGGTCCACCTGCCCGCCGTCTACGGAACAGCCGCCGATCTCGACGACGGCCTCCGGCTCGGCAGGCGCACCGACTGGCTCGGTGCCGACGGCGAGGCCGTCGTGGGCGTGGGACGGCGCACGTTCGTGATCGACGGCGAGGAGCCGGTCGACATGCTGGCGATCGGCACCCTCACCTTCGCCGCAGGGGGCGCGTTGTGACGCCGGTCGACGAGCGCGACGAGGTGTTGCCGAGCCTGCTCGACCGGCTGCTCGACGACCGCCCCGACGAGACCCAGGAGCCCCGCTGGCGGGAGGCAACGGCCGTGCGGGTCATCAAGACGAGCCTGTGCCGCGACCTGCAGAACCTCCTCAACACCCGGCGGTCCCTCGACGACCTGCCCGAGCACTTCGAGTGCCTGCGGACCTCGCTGCTCAACTACGGCCTGCCCGACCTGCAGAGCCGGGAGATCCGGGAGGACCATGATCTCGAGGTGCTCAGCCGGCGGATCGCCGACCTGATCGAAGCGTTCGAGCCGCGGCTCCGCCAGGTGCGGGTGACCGCGAAGCTCGACGGGGGCGAGCGGCGGCCCGTGGACCGCAGGCTGCGATTTTTGATCGAGGCCGTGCTGGTGGTGGAGCCGCTGCGGGAGTCGATCGCGATGGTCAGCGACCTCGACGTGACGGGCGGCGAGTTCACCGTGGGGGTCGGCACGTGAGCGACGATCTCCTTCCCTGGTACGAGCGGGAGCTGTCGGTCCTCGGCGACGCCGCGGCCCGGTTCGCCGGCCAGCATCCCAAGATCGCGTCGCGGCTCAGCCTGGGCAGTGACTCCGTCGCCGATCCGCACGTCGAACGCCTGCTGCAGGGCGTGGCGTTTCTCAACGCCCGGTTGCACAAGCGGCTCGACGACGATTTCCCGGAGCTCACCAGCGGCCTGCTCGAGCTGCTCTATCCGCACTACCTCCGGCCGACGCCGTCGCTGTCGATCGTCGAAATGCATCTCGACGAGAAGCAGGCGGCGCTGGTCGCCGGGCACGCGGTGCCGAGGGGCACGCTGCTCGAGACCGAGCCGGCCGACGGCAGTGCCTGCCGGTTTCGTACCTGCTTCGACCTGCGTCTGTGGCCGGTGCGGGTGGCGTCGGCCCGACTGGCCGGCCCTCCGTTCCAGCTGCCGGCGGTGCCGCCGGTCAACGCGGCCGCCGTGCTGGACGTCGTGATCGAGAGCTTCCAGCAGCAGTTCCCGATACGCGCGATGCCGCTCGGCAGGCTGCGGTTTCACCTGCATTCAGGCGTCGGGACGAGCCTGTTCCGGCTCTACGAACTGCTGCTCACGCGGTGCGTCGGCGTGATCGTCTCGAACGGCCCGGACGATCCGCGGCCCGTCCATCTGCCCGCCGATCGGGTCGTGGCCGCCGGGTTCGACCGCACCGAGGCGGCCCTCCCCGACGACCCCCGTTCGTTTCCGGGGTATCGCCTGCTCTCCGAGTTCTTCGCCCTGCCGCAGAAGTTCATGTTCGTCGACCTCGTCGGCCTCGAGCCGGGCGTCCTCGCCACCGTCGGCCCGCGGCTCGCGCTCTCCTTCCTGCTCTCGGCGACCGACAGGGAACTCGAGCGCGTGGTCGACGCCAACGCGATCCGGCTGGGCTGCACCCCGATCGTCAACCTCCATGAGATGCGGCTCGACCCGGTGCGGATTTCCGGAACCCGCACCGAGTATCCGGTGGTGCCGGATGCCCGCCGCCCCCGGGCCGTCGAGATCTATTCGATCGATGCGGTCGAGACGAGCAGTCCCGGCGAGCGACCGGTTCCGGCGGCGCCGATCTACGCCGCAGCGGCCTTCGCCGCCGGCGATGCCTCCCGCCCCCGGCTGCGCTGGTCGGCCACCCGGCGGATCGCCGAGGATCCGCGGCCCGACGGCGCGACCGACCGGGCCGGCGACGTCTGGCTCTCGCTGCTCGACGGCCAGGGGGGGCCGGCCGAGGTGGCGAACATCGTGGTCCACGTGCGGGCCACCTGCACCAACCGCAACCTTCCCGACAAGCTGCCGTTCGCCGTCGGCCGCCCGCGACTGCACGTCGAGGACGGCCAGGGCCCGATCGACCGGATCACCTGCCTCCTGCGGCCCACGAAGGCGCTGCGCCACAGGTCGGGCCGGGGAGAGGCCTGGAGGCTCGTGTCGCACCTCTCGCTCAACCATCTGTCGCTCGTCGACGCCGGGGACGGCCAGGCCGCGGCCGCCCTGCGCAACGTGCTCGCGCTCTACCTGCACGACGACCTCGAGGATTTTTCCCAGAAGCAACGCTGGGTCCAGGGCGTGGTCGGCGTCAGGGGGCGCCGCGTCGCCGCCCGCGTCGGCGGCGACTACGGCGGCGTCGCCCAGGGCATCGAGGTGCTGCTCCAGCTCGACGAGGAGCGGTTCGCCGACAACACGGGGTATCTCTTCGCCAGCCTGCTCGACCGCTTCATCGGCGCGTGGGTGGCGATCAACTCGTTCAGCCGCACGGTGGCCACCAGCCGCCAGAAGGAAAGCCGCCAGGAGCAATGGAGATGGCCGCCGAGAGCGGGGAGCCGGACCCTGGTCTGAGCCCGCTGCTCGCGGCGTTCCTCGCCGCGCCGCAGCGGTTCGAGTTTTTCCAGGCCGTCCGCCTGATCGACGACGACGCGTGGCGGGCGGCCATCGAGGCCCACGTCGCCACGCCGGGCATGATCGGCGACCGTCAGCTCCGTGGAGCCCGCCGCTCGGTCGACTCCCGTCGGCAGCACGCCGTCGCCAGGCTCCATGCGGCGACCACGCTCGGGTTTCCCGGGGCGGCGATCGTGTCGGCCGTGCGCCGGGCCGACGACGACGACGAGCCGGTGATCGAGTGCGACGTGACTTGCTTCGGCCTGATCGGTCCGTCGGGCGTCATGCCGCGCCACTACACGACGCTCGTCGTCGAGCGGCTGCGGCGGTTCAAGGACAGCTCGCTCCGGGATTTCCTCGACATCCTGGAACATCGTCTGCTGTCGCTCCTCTACGGCGCCTGGGTGAAATACCGACAGCCGCCGCTCGTCGAACGCACGACGCAGCGCGGCATCGGCACCGCCTGGGACGACGGGGCCGCCGCGCCGCGCGATCCCGTGACGGCGGCCGTGGCGTGCCTGGTGGGCCTCGGCAGCCGCGGGCTGGCGGAGCGGCTCAGCGTCCCGGACGAGACGGTGTTTCACTACGCCGGCCACTACGCGCACCAGCCGCGCTCCGCCGACGCGCTCGAGCGGCTGCTCTCCGACGCCGTCGGCCTGCCCGTGCAGGTCGAGCAGTTCGTCGGCCGCTGGCTGGAACTCGAGCCGCCCGACCGCACCCGCCTGCCTTCCGCCGCCGAGCCCGCGGGCCGCAACGCGATCCTCGGGCAGACGGCGATCGCCGGCTCCCGGGTGTGGAACGTGCAGTCGGTCGTGGAACTGGTGACGGCGCCCGTCAGCCTGCGACAGTTCCTCGGCATGCTGCCCGGGGCCGATTGGCTGCGCCGGATCGGCGACCTGGCCCGGCTCTACGTGGGGCCCACGATCGACATCCGAATCCGCCCCACACTGGCCGCGGCGCAGGTGCCCGGGACGAGGCTCGCGGCCGGCCGCGACGACGCCGGCCCCCCCGCCCTGCTCGGCTGGACGACCTGGCTCTCGAGCGGCCCGGCGCCGGCGGATCGCGCCGACGCCGCCTTCGTCGCGCCGTGACCGACGGTGGCCTCGGCGTCAGCCGAGGTAGATCTTCTTCCCGTCGATCGTGACCTCCTCGTCGGCCAGTTCCTTGATCCGTCCGGCCTTGAGGTCGTAGTCGCCGTCGACGTGGCTCCGCAGCCTGCCGAACCGCTGATGGACCGCCTCCGCCACCCACTGGGTGAGATCGGTGAACCGCTCGAGGACGTGCCGGGCCGTGAGCTGGAGCTTGTCGGCCACGATCTCGACGAGGCCGCTCTTCATGAACACCCCGTCGCGGGCGATGAACTCGATCCGCCCGCGCGGCGCGGCGAACTCGATGTCGCCGGGGGCGACGAGGGTGGTGGTGCCCGCCCCCTCGAGAATCCCGATCACGAACCACCCACCC
>RGVT01000224.1 GCA_010027105.1 Planctomycetia bacterium | reverse complement strand
GCCGAGGCTCCCTGCCCGCACGGGAGCGACGGACATCAAGGGTCACGATGACCTTTGATTTCCCGAACCTCCCCGCCCGCACGGGAGCGACACTGGGAAACCGGCTCGATCAGCTCGATCCCGGTGGCGGCGGCCGGGTTTGCCGGAATGGCAGGCCCAGGATGCCCTAGGACGGCCGATCAGGGTGGCGGCCGACTCCTGATACCTCCCTTCACGACGCTCTATAGCGCGATGGATCAACTGCCGGCGGCGGCCGGCTCGGCCATTGGAGAACCTGCTCGTCGACGGCCGGTGGTGCGGGTGGTGCGGGTGGTGGCGGCGGCACGTTCGTCACTGGCGGCGCGGCCGGATCGACTCGGTGGGTGGCTGCGGCCAGCTCGTCGACGAGGCCGATCAGATCAGCATGGCTTGGTTCAACCGAGAGGCACCGATGAAGTCCACGCTCACGACCGACGAACGTACTGCCCTGGCTCGCCTGGAGCAGACAGTAGAGGCCGGCGTCGATGTGACGCTGGCGGTGCATGAGGCCGGCAAGGCGTTGGCCGAGATCCGCAATCGGCAGCTCTTCCGGGACTCGTCGGCGTCCTGGGAGGACTACGTCTCGAAACGGTTCAAGATCACCAAACGGCGAGCAGATCAGATCATCGCCTTCGCCGGCGTCCATGATGCCCTTCAAGAAATGGGAACCCAGGTTCCCACTTTGTCGGAGAAGGCGGCGCGGCCTCTCGTCGGCCTGTCGCCTGACCTCATGGCCGAGGCGGTGACCGAGGCGGCCAGCTCGCCGGAAGGAGTCACCGCTGGCTCGATCAGGAAGGCGGCGTCCAGGCGGCGCAAGGCGAAGGCGTCCAAGGTGCCACGGCCGAGGCGGTTCAAGGTTCCAGGTGCGGTGGTGACGGTGACGTTCAACCGCAAGGGGAACGGCTCGGCCATCGACGCCCTGGCCGCAGCTCACCGGCAGGCCGAGGCTGACCTCGAGGCCCAGGCCGACGCAGCTTGACGCTGACTCGGGAGAGAGTCAGGTTGTCCGCTCGGTTCGGAGCCCAGGCACGGCCGGCAGGCGGCCGGGGAGGAACCGCAAGGCGGCGCACGGACTCGGCCACACCACCACGTTCAACGTGCGGGATGGCAGGCAGACAGGCGGGGAAGGAACCGTCGTAACTCTGTCTTTCTGATCGGTTGCTCGCGTCTCCTCTGATCTGTGAGCTCAGTCAGGGGAACCTATCTGCCACAAAAAAACGCTGGCCTATTCCGGCTCACACGCGCGCCGCAGCGAACCGGTTTCGCTCACTGGCAATCCCGGTGGCCAGACGGCGTATCCCCTCCCCCCCCATGCGAAACCTGCGGCGGCGCGTGCGGGTCAGCAGGCTGGTTTCGCCGGTTGAATCCTGTCCAGGGATCAACCCGGTATCCCGTCATCAGGATCAGGCTCAGGCTCACGACCACCGAGAAAGGCGTCCATCCAAGTCAGCAGCTCGTGGGTGTGATACGTGACGTTTCGAGAGGCGAGCGTGTTCTCTTGGTTCGCTAACCACAAGAGAAACGACAATCCTTTGACGATGTCGCGTCGTGCCTGTGCGAGTTCTCGGCGTGTTCGTTCATCGTGCCACCTCCATCATCGCTCGCTGCCTTGGTGACAGGCTGCCGGCGGCCTTGGCTCTCTCGTCGGCTGCGGCGTCTCGTCGGCGTCGTTCGTCCATCTCGGCCAGCATCCGCAGCCGCGCCTGCTCCTTCCAACCCGTCCACACTTCCGGCTCACGGCGATCCTCTGGGAAGTCCGTACGACGTTGCGGCCTTGGCGGTGCAGACTTGCCCATCGGCCTGCTGATCCGGCCAATGGGAACCGGTAGATCGTCATCAGCGGCATCCATCCGCACAGGCACCCTCTCCTGGGATGCCTTGGCCGCCGGCAGGCGGCCCTGGCTTGCGTTCTCCCGGCCGATGGCGGTGGTGGCCGACTCTCGGGTGGCCAACGTCTCGCCGGCCGGCAGGCCGGTTTCTGGCTCGGCCGGCGGCGAGCCGATGCCGCAGGCATCGCCGTCCGGCCTTCTCTCTGATTTCTTTTCTCTCTGTATGGCCCCTCCAGGATGATCCCTATGGGGAGCCCCCTGCCCTTCCAGGTTGGCGGGGTTGGCGGATGGACGCTCCTGGCCCGCCTTGGTGCGAAGGTGCTCGATCCCAACTGTGACGAACACGACCACCGGCAGGCTGCGGCCGGTGCGGTTCTCTCTGATCCGGCCGGTGGCGGGATCGAGCACGAACCCGGTGGTGTTCCGGCGGTGGACTGTCACGAGGCCCAGATCGGACAGCTTGACGAGATCACGACGTACCTTGGCCACGCTGATCCCGGCCTCGTCTGCGATGGCCTGGAGGCCGACGCCAAGGCGGCCGAGTTCACGCGCCGCCTGTCTGGCCTTGGGCCGGCCGACTCGGCCGACATGGTGGACGAGACGGCAGATCGTCTCAAATGTCCATCCGGCCCCGGACTGTCCCAGGCGGCGGTGAGTCTGGCGGTTCAGATCCGGCATCTTGAACCAGTGATAGCTGGCCGAGGCGGCGGGAACCTGGGAAAGATCAGCGGAAACGGCGGAAACCATGAGTGAACCTCTGTGCAATTGCACGACGGTTCCCCAGCCCGCTATCCTTTCTGATGCCCTCGGCAAAAGGTGCATCGGAAGGAAGCGTGCTGGCGGAAACGTCGTACGACTCTCGATCAAAGGAAGGCCATCCGGTTCGCCCCGGGTGGCCTTTCTCTTTGGATCACGCTGTCGGTGCTCCTGGCCGCAGCTCGCAACCGATCACGCTGGCCACTCGATCAAAGGCCGAGAGGCTCAGGCCACGCTTCCGATCATGGATGAATCGGCAGATCGACGAGGCAGGCACGTTGGCCTGTGCGGCGATCCGGCGTAGCGGCCGGCCATCAGTGACGATGGCACGGCGAAGGGTTTCAGAGGGTGCTGTCCGATGCACGTTCATGGCGATCCTTCTTCCAGGGTGGCACGTTGCAACTCTGGCAACGTTCAGAATACCAAACGTCGTGTAATCCATGAATGGTGCTCGGCCGTTCATGAGAGGCCGAGGCCCAGCTCGTCGGCCAGCTTGGCGGCGGTGGACAGGCGTAGATCACCGCCTCTGGCCTGCGGATCATCGCTCATGAACCGCAGGATCACCGAGGGTGCCACGCCGGCGGCGCGGCCGAGATCGTAGTAGCTGCGGCCGGACTTCCTGATGGCCGACTTCAAGGCGGCGTCGATCATCTGTGGCCGCGCCGCCTTGGCCGGCCGGGAGGGTTTCAGCTCTCCGGTGCTGATCGACTTCACTCTCTTTGCGAGTGCATCCATGATCCGCTTCTGTGAAGGTTGCTTGGCCATCGGTGAGGCTCTCCAGGTGGTGACGCAGACGTAGACGCTGCTCGTCGGTGAGGCGGCCGGCCGCGGCCCGCAGCTCGTCGATCAGGCCGCCAAGGCGGCGGCGCGATCGAGGATGCTTTTGACGGTGGTGTGGCTCCATACTCCGTTGCCCTTCTTTGTGGTGTGGCCGGACTCGGTGAGGATGGCGGCGATCTTCCGCAGGCTGACGCCGGCAGACCGCAGCTCACCGATGATCCGCAGGATGGCCTGCTCGTCGGCCACCTCGATCAGCTTGCCATTGTCATCTGCCATCCAACCGAAAGGGACTTCGCCGGCCAGCTCACCGGCACGACGCTTGGCGGCCAAGGCGGCCTTGGTGCGGCTGCGGATCAGGCCGCGCTCGTACACCGATGCGGCGTCGATCACGTTCTTCATGAACTGGCTCGCCGGATCGTCGGCGTTGCCGATGCCATCGGCCGAGAGGATCGAAGCTCCCTTCCTGCTCACAGCCTTCTCGATCATCAGGATGGCCATCTGATCCCGGCCGAGGCGGCAACGCTTGGCCACCACGAGTGCGTCACCGCGCCGCAGTCCGGCGATGGCGGCCATGAGCCCAGGCCGATCTTCCAGGCCAGCGGCACCGCTGATGCCGGCATCGGTGTGGCAGGCGGTGACGGTGTGGCCGGCCTTGGCGGCGAACGACTCACAGGCGGCGACCTGTGCGGCAAGGCCGAGGCCCGTGGCGGCCTGCTCGTCGGTGCTCACTCGGTTGTAGATCGTGACGTTCATCGTTTCGCTCTCCTGGCTGGTGGTGTTGGCGATCTTTTCGGCTGTCGTGGACTTCTGGGCATTTTGTCCAGAAGTCAGATCAGTACGCTCGCCCTGTTTCTTAGCCCTGTTGTCAGGCTTCCCTTCGCCTGTGCCACCATCCTAGGTGGCAGATGGCACAGTGTCAACTGCCACCTATATCGGCCGGGAAGGCGGCCGGACTGTACGTCACTGTTCGGTGACGTACACCGGCAGTCGGCCGGGAGGGTGGCCGAGGCTCCCTGCCCGC
>RGVT01000223.1 GCA_010027105.1 Planctomycetia bacterium | reverse complement strand
AGCACCGCCGCCACGCCCCGGCAGCGGAGCGCCTGGTCGATCGCCCACAGTTCGTCGGCCTCGTGCGCCGGCCGCGCCACGACGAGCTGCGGCCCCCGCCGCCCGCTGGCCCCGGCACGGGCGAGCCAGCCGAGCACGGCCGGCGGATGGAACCATCCCCTGCGATCGACGACGACGATCGTCGCAGCCGTCTCCCCGGATCGATCGGCTTTCGAGCCGCCCGCAGCCGCCCCGGCCAGCCGGCAGGCCACGGCGGCGGCGAGCGTGGCCGCCCCCGACGCCTCGTCGCCGGCGAGCCATTCGGCGAGGCTGCCCCGCCGCACGCCACCGGCCGGCAGGAGCCCGTCGAGCGCGGTGAAGCCGGTCGCCACCGCCTCTCCCCCGCGCCAGCCGGGCGAAAGCCCGGCGAAATCGCCGGCGTGCAGCAGCGTTTCGAGCGCTCCGGGCACTCCACTCGTCACCACGGCCAAGCCTCCAGACTGTGTGTATACACAAGTACACTATACAGTCGATGCCCGGGCCGTCAAGAGACCGCCTCGACCAACCCCCGCATCCGTAGGACAGGCTTCAGCCTGTCAACCGAGAGGCTTCAGCCTGTCAACCGAGAGGCTTCAGCCTGTCAACCGAGAGGCTTCAGCCTGTCAACCGAGAGGCTTCAGCCTGAGCCATTCCGGAATGAGGTCGGGTTCACGGCAGGGGGGGAGGCTGCCAGGTTTCGGCCTCGTAGCGGTCCTCGTCGGTGGGCCGCGCACGGGCACGCTGGTGCCTCGTCCACGACACTCCGGCGTCGGCGACGCCGTGGAGGTTGGTCCTCTCGGTGACGGCATCGGTCATGTCGGCCCCCACGAGAATCGCGTAGGAGAGGTCCGCGAAGGTGAGGTCCGCGCCGCGGAACGACGACCGCTCGGCGCGGGCGAAATCGAACTGCGTGCGGGCGACGATCGCCGCGTCGAACCGGACGCCGCCGAGCTGCGCCCGGCTGAAGCTGGCCCGGGTCAGGTCGGCGCCGCTCAGGTCGGCCTGCGTCAGGTCGGCATCGCCGAAATTGGCGGTCTTCGCCCGGCAGTCCCGCAGCGTCGCGGCCTGCAGGTTCGCCTTGCCGAAGTTGCACCCGACGAGCACCGTCCCGGAAAAGTCGGCCCCCTGCAGGTCGGCGCGCTGGAATCGCGAGTGCGTGCAGTCGATGCCGGCGAACGACATGCCCGGCAGGCGGAGGTCGTCGAGGCGGCACTTGAAGAGCCGGGCCCCCTCGAGCCTGGCGGCGTGCAACGGCACGTCGGTGAACGAGGTGTGCTGAAACTGCGTCCTTCGGAAGAGCGTCATCCCCAGGCTGGCTCCGCGGAAATCGCCCCGCACGAGCGTGGCGTCGCTGAAGTCCGCACGGTCGAGCCGCGATCCCCGGAAGGCCGTGTCGCCCTGGTCGCTGCCCGCCAGCGAGGCTCCGGTGAGGTCGCAGTCGGTGAAGCTAACGCCGAGGAGCTTCGTCCGCGACAGGTCGGCTCCCACGAAGAGGCACTTCTCGAACCCGCCGCCGTGGAGGTCGCGGCCGGCCAGATCGGCCCCGCTGAAGTCGATGCCGGAGACCTGTGCGGCCCGCAGGTCGCGCACGTCGAGGAACTGCCTCCTTGTGAGCCGGGCCCCGCGGAGGTTCGCCCGCATGAGGTTCGCGGCCCGGAGCGAGGCCTCCGTGAAGACCGCCCCCTGGACGTCGGCGCGGGCGAGGTCGGCCTCGTCCAGCACGGCCCCGCCGAAGTCGGCCCCTTCGGCCTGCACACCGCGGAGCGTGGACCTCTCCAGCCGCGCGCGGGACAGCCGCGCCTTCTTCAGGCTCGCCCCCGTGAGGTTGCTCCCCGAGAGGTCGGCGGCCTCGAGTACGGCCTCGTCGAGGCACGACGCGCGGAGCGATCGCGAGCCGAGCGCGAGGCCCGGCGCGACGGCCTTCGCCAGCGACAGGCCGTCGCACCGCACGGGCAGGAGCGTCGCCGCGGAGAGCGTGCTGCCGGCGAGCGACGTGTCGCGAAACAGCGCCGTCGAGAAGTCGGTGCCCACGAGGTCGGCCTGCTCGACGTGGGCCTGCGTGAGCCGCGTGCCGGGAAACCGCGCGCCGCCGAGATCCGTGCCGCGGATGCGCGCGGCCTTCAGGTCGCACTTCTCGAACACCGCGTCGCGGAGGCTGCCCTTCGTGAACGACGCGTCGGCGAGCGTCGACGTGGAAAACCGCGCCCCCGGCGCCGCACACGCGTGCACGACGAGGAAGGGCGCCCGGCACGACGAGAAACCGGCGGTCGCGAGCACGCTCTCGGCGAACGTGCTCTTCGTGAGCCGGCACTCCTCGAAGCGGGCGTTTTCGAGCAGGCTCTGCAGGAACTGAAGCTCGTCGAACCGCGTGCGGCGGAACGCGGCCCTGCGCAGCAGGCAGCGGATGAAGACGCACTGGGACAGCTTCGCCCCGACGAACGACGCGTCGTCGAGCACGACCTCCTTGAACACGGTCCTGTGGAACGTGGAGCCGGCGAAGCTCCGCCCGGCGAGGTCGAGGGAGTTGAGCGTGCAGGCGTCGAAGGGCTCGCCCTTCTCGAGACGCCCGAGCACTTCCTCGAGCGTGAGGATGGCGCCCGGCGGCGGCGTCGGCCGTTCTCCCTTGCGTGGCGGTGACCAGGTCATCGGTGGGCGAGCCCCGATTTCTTCAGGTTGGCACCCTCCCAGGTCGCGCCCTCGAGCACGGCGTCGCGGAAGGCGGCCTCGTAGAGGTTCGATCCGTCGAGCCGGGCGTCGATGAGGGTGGCACCTGCGAAATTCGCCCGCAGCAGGTTCGCATTCGTGAGGACCGCGCCCCGGAGGTCGGCATCCTCGAAGCTGGCCTTCATCAGGTCACAGCGGTCGAGGTCCGCACCCTGGAGCGAAGCATCCTCGAACAGCCCCCGCATGAGTGCCGCGCCGCAGAAGCGGGCCCCGTCGAACCGTCCCCCCTTCCACACCGCTCCGGCCGCCGTGGCGCCCGTGAAGGTCGCGCGGGAGAAGTCGGCCGTGCGTCCGGTGCGCAGGTTGGTGAGCGTCGCGGCGGAGAAGTTCGCCCCGGCCGCCGCCACGGACTCGAGGGTGGCCGAGGCGAGGGCGGCGCCCGAGAAATCTGCGTTCTCGAGCCGGGCACCGCTGAACATGGCCCGTGGCAGGGAGGCCCCCACGAACGTCGCGCCGACCAGCGTGGCCCCGGTGAAGTCGGCCCGATCGCCCGCAACGCGACTGAAGTCGATGCCCGTCAGCTCGAGGCCCGCGAACGTCGCGGCTGCGAGCGACGCGCCGGGAAATCGCGCGCCCGTGAGCGTGGCCGCCGTGCAGTCGGCGTCGTCGAGCACCGCCGAGGAGAAGTCGGCCCTCTCGCACATCGTCTCCGTGAGGTCGCAGCCCCGCAGGATCGTGCCCACGAGCCGCGTGCCGACGAACGTCGACCGCGCGAACGACGCCCCCGTGAAATCGATCCCGGAGAGGTCGAGCCCGGAGAAGTCCCGGTCCTGGAGCGTGGCCCGCACGTACTCCCCGCGTCTCGCCCGTGTCAGGTCGAAGGGCTCGGTCACCGCCGCGGGCGGTGGCGCGGGACGCTTCGGCATGGCAGGCGGCTCCGGGATCTTCAGCGTCTCGAGCTGGGCGACCACGGCCTCGATCTCGGCGATCTTCTCGGGCGGCGAGCCGGGGACGGCCCGCAGCCTGTCGGCGGTGCCCTGCAGCTTCGACGCCGCCAGGGCGAGCGCGGCCTGTGGGTCGAGCTGCCGCGTCGGCTCCATGAGCTCGACGCCGTTGGCCTTGGCCTTGGCCACCTCGGTCGCGAGTTTGTCACCCGCCAGCTGCGTGACCTCGCCGATCTTCGCATCGACCTGGGACCGCATCTCCCGCATCTCGGCGGCGATGGCGTTGAGTTTCCCGGCGGCGGTGTTGATCGCCGCGGCCGCCTGTTTGAACTCGTGTGCGAGGCTCGGCGACGGCGAATCTGGGGGAGGGGGAGGTTCGGGAGGGGCTTGCTCCGCGGCGAGCAAGGCGGCGAATGCGGCGAGCGGCCGCGGCGGCGCGTCGAGCGGCTCGACGAGCGCGAGCAGGTGCCGCACGTCCTTGAGCTTGGTCGAGAGCACGGGGGCGCGGCCGCGCCACACGAGCACGAGCTGCTCGGCCTCCATGTCGATCCAGACCGTGTCGAGGTCGAGCGGCACCTCGCGGAACGACACCTCGTCGCCGTGCAGGTCCGCGGCCTGTTCGAGAAACACCCGGGCCCTCACGCCGGGCAGCCGGGTCTCGTAGGTCGGGCGGGTGCGGTGCATGTTCGTCAGGATGACCAGCTCGTCCCCCCGCAGGTAGCCGTCGAACCACTGGTCGGGGGCGGTGGCGTTGCAATGCGACCAGTCGAAGTCGAGCGGCAGCCACGGCCAGCGG
>RGVT01000222.1 GCA_010027105.1 Planctomycetia bacterium | reverse complement strand
AGGCTGTTCCGCTCGCTCGCGGGGAGCGGCGGGGCGTCGCTCCGCCGGGCGTTCCGCCGCGCGGGCCGGGGGCAGGCCGAGGCTCGAGTCGAGATCGTCCCAGTCGGCCGTGCTCCGGGCGGCCGGCGACCTGGGTGGCGCAGCGGGAGGGGGCGGCGCGGCCCGGTCGGCAGGCCGCGGTGGAGGCGAGGGCTCGCGGCTCGGCGAGGCACCGAGCGAGTCGGCGAGGTCGGCCCAGGGGTCTTTGTCGTCGGGCATGTGCGGTCCGTTCGGGGGCTGGGGTGAGGAGCGTCCTTACCCAGGGAAGATACCAGAATCGCGGCCGAAGGCGACAGCCGGCGGGAGATGGATCGATCTGCCGAACAGGGCCGGGGCAGGGCTTGTCCACGGCCCGTCAGGGCAGCAGGAGCGTGCGGATCATGCTGCCGTTGTCGGCCACGTCGAACAGCGGCCGGTAGGGGCTCGCCAGGCTCCGCCGCGACCTGCCGGCGGGATAGTAGACGAGGTTCACCGACACGTTCCAGGCCGAGGGGCCGTAGCTGATCGAGGTGCCGGCGTTGGTGAGGAGGGTCCGCTCGGTCTGCTTGGGGATGAGATACGTGAACGTCCCCTCGAGGGCGAAGGTCCGCGACATCGGGGCCCGCAGCGACGAGCCGACGAGGCCGTCGCCGTTGCCCGAGGCTCCGCCCCACACCCGCCACTCGTTGGCGTCGCCGAAGTGCAGCCGATAGAAGGCGGTGTAGAGGTCGAGCGTCGTGGTCGGGATCCGGGCGGTGCGGCCGGAGGTGTAGACCGCCGACTGCTGGCTGACGTTGTTGGCCCCCCAGTAGCCGATTTCATGGTAGCCCCACACGTAGCTCAGCTCGCTGCGGATCTGGGCCACGTTCACGTCGGAAAACCAGCTGTCGCGGAAGTAGTCGTAGGCCGCGCCTCCCTGGAGGCCGCGCCCCTCGAAGGCCCGCGTGAAGAATCCCGTGGTCACGAACACCTGGTCACGGGCGTTCTTCGAGAAGGTGGAGCCGTTGACCGTGAGCGTGGCCGGCTGGAAGTTCGTCTGCACGCCGCGCACGCCGATCTGCCAGCCGACGCCGAAGGCGTTCCAGAACGGCATCGCCCAGTTGAGGTACTCGTTGGTGCCGTAGTTCCCGTTGAGGCCGAGGTCGGTGGGGTTCGTGAAGCTCGTCACGCCGGCACTCGCGGTGAAGTCGCGATACCAGCGCCAGCCGTAGTAGGGGCGTCCGAACCGCCGCAGCCAGGCGCAGATCCGTCCGTCGTGGATGGCCAGCGGCAGGCAGCCATCCTCGCCGTCCTCGCAGGCGTAGGGATCGTCGTAGAACGACTCGACGTGCACCTGGGCCGGGTACTGGCCCATCCACATGCCGGCGTCGGGGGCCGGGTCGGCGAAGGATGGCTCGAACGTGCCGTCGATCGTCAGCGGACCGGTGGTCTCGATCGACGGCCCGCCGCGCGGGTCGAGCGCGGCCTTGGGGCCGGCCGCCGACGGCGCGGGGCCGGGGAGCGTCTCGGCGGCGGGGGGCTGGGCGGCCGCGGGCAGGCGGCCAGGGGCCGCGGAGTCTCCGACTCCGGTCGCGGCCCGGGCGGGCCCCGGCGGTGGCGGCCGGCGACCGCGTGGCGGCCGAGCCGTCGAAGGGCGGGGCCATCGCGAGGCTCGAGCGGGGCGTTCCGCGGGACGGCAGGCCCTCGGGGGCGAGGATCGGCCGGCCACGGTTCCCCTGCGGCGCGCGGAACACCGGCACGCCGAGAATGCTGTCGGGGTCGCCGGGCGTCGACGTCTGCAGGCCGCCGGTGAGCCGATTGGTGCTCGTCCAGCCGCCGAACAGCGCGGACACGTTCTGCCGCAGCGGGGCGAAGTTGGGGGCGCCGGCATCCGGTGGCAGTGCGACCGTGGCGGGCCGCAGCGGAGGCGGCGCGGGCGGCATGGGAGCGGGCGGCATGGGAGCGGCCTGGGTTGGCGTGGCCGATTCCGCAGGCGAGCGCGGTGCGTCGGCCAGGGGCCGCGACTCGGCGGGAGCCGTGGTGGCGACGCGGTGGGGCGTCCAGCGCAGTTGCGCTCCGGCCGACGCGGCGGGTGCTTCGTCGGCGAACCCGCCCCGCGCCGTGGCGACGACGACGAGCGTCGCACCGATCACTCCCGCCCAGCCTGTTCGCACGTTCATGGCCTCACTCCTCCGGGAGTCCGCGGGGCGACCTACGCCCGGCGCGGCTCTCCAATCGGAAGGGTTATCGGCACCCCGACGACCCGGACTTCCGCCAAAATCGACGCGACGCGCAGGCCCCTCCCAGACCACCCAGCTTATGTCAGGGCAGCGGCGAGGTCGTCGCGCAGGTCCTCGTAGGCCTCGAGGCCTACGGCGAGGCGAACGAGGCCGTCGGCGATGCCCACGGCGCGGCGGGCGGCCGGGTCGTAGGAGCCGTGCGACATCACGGCGGGAAGTTCGATCAGTGATTCGACCGCCCCCAGGCTGACGGCAAGCTGGAAAAGCCGCGTGGACTCGGCGACCGTGCGGGCGGCGGCCACGTCGCCGTCGAGTTCGAAGCTCAGGAGGCTGCCGAAGCCGCCCGTCATCTGCCGGCGGGCGACCGCGTGGCCGGGGTGCGACACGAGGCCGGGGTAGTGGACGGCCTTCACACGCGGGTGGGCCGCGAGCCACTCGGCGAGCGCGAGGGCCGTGGCCGACTGGGCGTGTACGCGGAGTTCGAGTGTCTTCAACCCGCGCGAGCAGAGAAACGCCTCGAAGGGGCCCATCACGCCGCCCGTGGCGTTCTGCAGCCAGTGGAGCCGCTCGCCGAGCGCCGGGTCGCGGGTCACGAGCGCGCCGCCGAGCAGGTCGCTGTGGCCGCCGATCGACTTCGTGGCCGAGTGCATCACGATGTCGGCGCCGTGGTCGAGCGGCCGCGAGAGCGCGGGCGTGGCGACGGTCGCGTCGCAGGCCAGCAGCGCGCCTCCTGCATGCGCGATCTCGGCGCAGGCCGCGATCTCGGTGATCGAGAGCAGCGGATTGCCGGGCGACTCGATCCACACGAGCTTCACATCGGGGCCGATGGCCCGGCGCACCGCGGCCGGGTCGGTCGTGTCCACCGCGGTGATCGCGATCCCGTGGCCGGCGAGCACCTTGTTGAAGAGCCGCCAGGTGCCGCCGTAGATGTCGGTGCCGGTGAGAATCCGGTCGCCCGGGGCGAGCAGGTGCGTCACGCAGTGCGTGGCCGCCATGCCGGAGGCGAAGGCCAGGGCCCGCGTGCCGTTGTCGAGCGCGGCGAGCGTGGCCTCGAAGGCGTTGCGGGTCGGGCTCGCCGTGCGGGCGTAGTCGTAGGCGGCCGACATCGACACGTCGGGCTGCACGAACGTGCTCGCCACGTGGAGCGGCGGCACGATCGCCCCGGTGGCGGGATCGCGCTCCTGGCCGACGTGGATCGCGCGGGTGCGGAAGTGCATGTGAAACCCTGTTGTAAATGTGGATTTTCCCGCCGCACGAGGCGGCGGATAGCCGGCCGTGGAAAACCTCGGCTTTTCCACCGGTCGGCCTCAGCGGGAAAAGGCCATGGAGGGCTTTTCCCGCGTGAAACTAGCCCAGCGCCTGGGCGAGGTCGGCGATCAGGTCGGCGGGGTCCTCGATGCCGCAGGCGAGGCGGATCATGTTGTCGGAAATGCGGAACGCCGCCCGCTCGGCGGGCGAGTAGTTCCAGTAGCTCATCACCATCGGCTGCTCGATCAGCGATTCGACGCCGCCGAGGCTCGGGCCGATCCGCGGGATCTTCACCGAGTCGACCACCTGTGCCGTCTGCCGCCAGTCGGCGCCCTTGAGGAGAAACGTCACGAGCCCGCCGAAGCCGCGCATCGTCCGCGCCGCCACGGCGTGGAACGGATGGCTTGCGAGCCCGGGATACAACACCCGCTCGACCCGAGGGTGCTCCTCGAGGAACCGGGCCACGGCCAGGCCGTTGGCGTTGTGCCGCTCCATCCGCAGGGCGAACGTCTTCAGGCCGCGCTCGAGGAGGTAGGCGTTGTGCGGCGAGTTCACGCCCCCCATGATCCCGCGCAGGTGCCGTACCGGCTCCAGTTTCTCCCTGGCGCCCACGACCGCGCCGGCGAGCAGGTCGTTGTGGCCGCCGAGATACTTCGTGGCCGAGTGGAGCACGAAGTCGACGCCGGCCTCGAGCGGCCGGAGGTTGTAGGGAGTGCAGAGCGTGGCGTCGATGAGCGTGAGCACGCCCTTGCGGCGGCCGATGTCGGCGAACGTTTCGATGTCCACCACCGAGAGGTGTGGATTCGTCGGCGATTCGCTGACGATGAACTTCGTCCGCGGCCCGATCGCCGCCTCCATCGCCGCGTAGTCGCACGTCGGCACCTCGCGGAAGCCGACACCGAACCGCGTGAGGTGCCTGCGGCAGAACTCCCGGCTGCGGTGGTAGCACTCGTCG
>RGVT01000221.1 GCA_010027105.1 Planctomycetia bacterium | reverse complement strand
CGGTGACTGCCACCGAGGGCTCCGCTCTCCGAGAGGCGCCTCCTGCCGAAGGCGTCGTCGCGGCACCCCGCCCCGCCACCGATCCCCTCCCCGCGCGGTCCCGCGCGGCCGCGGTGCCCGAGGCACGGCCCGCGCCACGGCTGGAGACGTTCGTCGTCGGCCCGGGCAATCGCATGGCGCACGCCGCGATCGAGCTGGCCGGCACGCGGCCCGGCGAGATGTCGCCGCTCGTGCTCCACGGGCCCAGCGGCACCGGCAAGACGCACCTGCTCGAGGGGATCTGCGCCCGGTTTCGTGCGGCCCATCCCCGCGCGTCCGCCGTCTATCTCTCGGCCGAGCAGTTCACGACCACGTTTCTCCAGTCGCTCCACGGAACCGGTCTGCCGGGCTTCCGCCGCACCTGCCGGGGAGCCCACCTGCTCGCGATCGACGACCTGCAGTTTTTCATTGGCAAGCGGGCCACGATCGTCGAACTGCAGCAGACGGTCGACGCGCTCCAGCGGCAGGGTCGCCAGCTCGTGATCGCCTGCGACCGGGAGCCCGAGTCGCTCGCCGACCTCGGCCCCGACCTGCTCGTGCGGCTCCGCGGCGGCATGACGGCCCGGCTCCTGCCTCCCGACGAGGAGGTCCGCCGCGGCATCGTGGAGTCGATCGCGTCCCGCCGCGGCCTCGCCCTGCCCGCCGACGTGGCGGCCTACGTCGCCGCCCGCATGACCCGCCATTCGCGCGAACTCCTCGGCGCGGTCAATCGGCTCGAAGCCACGAGCCACATGCTCGGCCTGCCGATCACGCTCGCCATGGCCGAGGAGGCGCTCGCCGACCTCGTGCGGTCGAGCGGCCGCAGCGTCCGCCTCGCCGACATCGAGCGGGCCGTGTGCGCCGCCTTCGGCATCGCCGCGGGCACGCTCCAGTCGGCCCAGCGCGGCAGGAAGGTGAACCACCCGCGGATGCTCGCGATGTTCCTCGCCCGCAAGCACACGCCGGCCCCGCTCGCCGAGATCGGGGGCTACTTCGGCCGCCGCAGCCACTCGACCGTGATCTCGGCGCAGAAGGCCGTCGACGAGTGGGTTGCCCGCAACGCCACGATCGTGCTCGCCGACGCGACCTGGGACGTCGCCGAAGCGATCCGCCGCGTCGAGGAAACGCTCCGCGCCGGCTGAGGCTGTCCTCGATGGGCATGACAGGCTGAAGCCTGTCCTCGGTGGGCATGACAGGCTGAAGCCTGTCCTGATTTTCTCTTCGAGGCTCGCCTTGTAGCGGACGCTCGATTCGGGGCCGCTGAAGCCGACGACGCGGCGGTCGATGCCCGTCGAGCGGCTGACGAGCCGGCCGCGGGCCACGTCGAACTCGAGCCTGCCGTCCCAGATCCGCTCGAGGAGCCGGGCCTCGAGCCGCGGATCGTCGAGCGGCGTGAGCACCGTGGTGTCGACGTCGATCGCGGCGACGCCGTCGCGGATCTCCGCGACGCGGTACCGGAGCCTCGTCTTCACCGCCTTGCGGGGGCCGCCGGGCACCTCCACGACGACCTCCTGCGGCACCGTCCACTCCGTGCCCGCCGTGGCCGGCTCGTCGGGAAGCGGCACCACCATCAGGTCGCCGGTGCCCGCCGGCGGGGTGGGCTTGAAGTCGCGCCGCTCGAGCACGCGGCCGGTGGCGTCGACGACGAGTCGGGAGAGCGGCACCCCGAGCGACAGCGCCACGGCCTCGTAGTCGGGGGGTGCGGGGACGCCCTCGCGGCTGCTCCAGCGCGACTCTCCCTTGTCGCTGGTGCGCGACGTCATCGTGACGTCTCCCACCGAGTGCTCGATGGTGGCGTGCCCCTCGGCGTCGACGGCCACGACGGTCCAGATCTTCGTCGAATCGGTGGCCGTCTCGACCGACTGCCGCGCGGCGCCGATCGTGGTCTCGGTGAGGGCCCGGTGGGCCACGTCCATCACGATCCTCTCGCCGGGCGCGAAGCGGTAGCGCAGCCTGAGGCCGTCGGCGGCCCGGGCGGGGCGCGGCGCGGGGCAGCACGCCGCGACGACGAGGAGGAGGGCGAGGGTTCTCATGCCGCGCCGGTGCGGCCGCCCGCACCCCGCAGTCCGCCACCCCATTCGAGCTTCTCCCGCAGCGTGCGGTAGTAGCCGTGGTGCTCCGTCTCGACGAGCGTGAACCGCGGCACCGCGCGGCGGATCGAGACGCGGTCGCCCGCGACGAGGCCGGTGACGACGCGGCCGTCGACCACGCAGGCGCTGCCGGCGTTCGGCCGCGCCACCACGAGCTCGTAGCCGCGGCCCGCCGAGTCGACGACGGTGCGGTTGGTGAGCGTGTGCGGATTGAGCGGCGTGAACACGAACGCGTCGAGGTCCTTGCGCACGATCGGCCCGCCGGCCGAGAGGTTGTAGGCCGTGGAGCCGACGGGCGTGCTCACGATCAGCCCGTCGGCGCGGTAGGTGGTGGCGAGTTCCCCGTCGACGTGGAGGGCGATGTCGATCATCGAGAAGGGGGGGCCGGCGAGGATCGACGTCTCGTTGAGACCGAGCTCGCGCTGGATCACCTCCCCGCCCCGCGACACGGTGCACTCGAACATCAGGTGGTCGACGCTGCGGAACCGGCCCGACAGGATCGCCGCCAGGGCCGCGTCGGCCTCGGCCGGAGCGCAGGCGGCGAGAAACCCGAGCGTGCCGAGATTCACCCCGAGCACGGGCGCCTGCTCGTAGCCCATCCAGCGGGCGGTGCGCAGGATCGAGCCGTCGCCGCCGAGCACGACCACCAGGTCGGCGTTGGCCGCGGCCGGGCCGCCGCCCCAGGCGTCGCGGGTCGAGAGGCGGGCGGTCGCGGTGTGGCCGCGGTCCGCGAGGAGCCGCTCGAGCCGGCGGGCCTCGGCGGCCACGTCGGGCTGCTCGGCCGGGCCGACGATCGCCACCGCGAGCCCTGCGGGAGCCGGATGCCCCGGCCGGAGCCGCGACGGGGGCGGTGCGCCGGGCGCGGGCGTCATGGGCAGCGGCCGCCCGTCGGGGCCGCGTGCGACAGCGGCCGGGAAGCGTGGGCGAGCCCGCGGCAGGCGGCGGCGATCCCCGCGGCGTCGAGGCCGAGTTCGGCGAGGAGCTCTCCGCGCTCGCCGTGCTCCACGAACCGGTCGGGGAGGCCGAGCCTCACGATCGGGCCGGAGGCGATCCGGGCGTCGGCCACCGCCTCGAGCACGGCGCTGCCGAAGCCGGTGGGCAGGGCGTTCTCCTCGACCGTCACCACCCATGGCGCCGCCTCGATCCGCTCGACGAGGCCCTGCGCGTCGAGCGGCTTCACGAACCGGGCGTTGATCACGCCCACCTCGAGCCCCTCCTCCCGCAGGATCCGCGCCGCCTCGAGCGCCGCGTGAAGGAGCGTGCCACAGGCGACGACGAGGCCGTCTGCCCCCTCGGCGAGCGGTTCGCAGCGGCCGGCCGCGAGCGGGGCCCGCGGCCGCTCCAGCCGCTCGACCACGGTCTTCGGGTAGCGGATCGCCACCGGCCCCGGCTGCCCGAGCGCCCAGTCGAGCATGGCGACGAGGTCGTGCTCGTCGGCGGGCGCGAGCACCGTCATGTTGGGAAAGAGCCGCAGGTAGCCGAGGTCGAAGGCGCCGTGGTGCGTGGGCCCGTCGGGGCCGGTGAGGCCCGCGCGGTCGAGCATGAACACCACCGGCAGGTTCTGCAGACAGACCTCCTGGAAGATCTGGTCGAACGACCGCTGCAGGAACGTGCTGTAGATGTCGACGATCGGCCGGCAGCCCACCTTCGCCTGCCCGGCGGCGAACGCCACGGCGTGCGACTCGCAGATCCCCACGTCGAAGAACCGGTCGGGAAACTCCTCGCGCACCGGCTCGAGCTTGTTGCCCTGGCACATCGCCGCGGTGAGCACCGTGACCTTCGGGTCGCGCCGCAGGCAGGCGGCGATCGCGCCGCTCGCCACGTCGGTGTAGGCTTTGGCCGACGACTTCTTGATCGACACGATGCAGTCGTCGTCGTCGCATTCGAACGGGGCCGGCGTGTGGAAGAACACGGGGTCGGCCTCGGCCGGCTTGAACCCGTGACCCTTCTCGGTGAGCACGTGGAGCAGGATCGGGCCCTCCTCGTCCTTCACGAGTTCGAGGTAGCGGATCAGGCCCGGCAGCGTGTGCCCCTCGACCGGCCCGAAGTACCGGACCCCGAGCGCCTCGAAGAGCATGCCGCCGTGGAGGCCGGTCTTGATCGAATCTTTGACGGTGCCGAGCATCCGCTCCACCTGCTCTCCCACGACGGGCACGCCCTTGATCAGATCCCCCGCCTGCTGCTTGAGGCCTCGATACCAGGGATTGGTGCGGACCATGTCGAGATACTCGGCGAGCGCCCCGACCCGCGGGCAGATCGACATCTTGTTGTCGTTGAGAATCACGAGCAGCCGCTTCCTGAGAAAGCCGGCGTTGTTGAGCGCCTCGAACACGATGCCCGAGGGAAGGGCCCCGTCGCCGATCACCGCCACGGTGCGGCGGTCGGCCTGGCCGAGGAGGTCGTCGCCGCTGGCCAGGCCGAGCGCCGTCGACACGCTCGAGCCGGCGTGGCC
>RGVT01000023.1 GCA_010027105.1 Planctomycetia bacterium | reverse complement strand
GGCCCGCACGCGCCGAACCGCCGGCCCGGCGCGTGCGGGCCAGCCACGCGAGCCCCCAGGTCACCGCCTCGCAGGCCAGCCAGCGTTCGCGGGGTGCGACGTCGCCCACCGCGTCGTCGAGGCAGTCCCCGAGCAGCCCCTCGACGAAGGCCACGCGACGCATCTCGCGCGATCCGCGCTCCACGAGCCGGGCCAGGCGCCGCAGCCGGCGACGCGCGTCGAGGCAGCCGCTGAGTTCCGCGACCACGCGGATGCGTCGCGCCGCCAGCCGGGCGCCGACCCGCATCGGCCGCGGGGGTTTCCCGCGCGTGCCGCCGGTCTTGGCGGATCGAGACGGGGCGTCCGCGGGGGCGGCCTGCAGGCGGCGTTTTTTTTTCTTCCTTGTCGCGGGCATGGATGCCACCGGAGAATGAGGATGTGCCGGGTCGGCGCCCGACCGCGACGACATCGTATCGCACGCCCTCCTCCTCATCCACGGGCCTTCCTCCCATGCGTTCCGGCGATCGGTCTCCACGGCGGCTCGCTCTCTCGGCCGCCCTCCTCTGCGCGGCGGCCGCCGCCGCGGCCGACGGCCCCGACCGGCATCCCGATCTCACGCGGCTCTCGCCCGCCGAGGAGGTGTGGATCGACCGCGATCGCAAGGAGGTGGTCGTCGGCGGCCGGATCGCGATCGACCAGGGGCCGATCGAGTTCTTCGCCTGCCCGGAGGGCACCAAGGAGCATGAATCGATCGTCTCCACGCGCGGCTCGGCCCGCCTCGTCCATGCGGCGCTCCTGGCGATCGGCCTGGAGCCGGGCACGCCCGTCTCGTTCGACCCCGAATACGTCGCGGCGTCGGGGCCGCGGATAGCCGTGCGCGTCCGCTGGACCGACGCCGCCGGGGCCGCACGGGAGGTCGACGCCCGCGACTGGGTCCGCGACGTGCGCACCGGCAGGCCACTCGACGTCGATTGGGTGTTCGCCGGCAGCAGTTTCTGGACCGACCCCGCCGACGGCCAGGAGTACTACCAGGCCGACGGCGGCGACCTGATCTGCGTCTCGAACTTCCCGACCGCGACGCTCGACCTGCCGGTGGAAAGCTCGCAGTCGAACGAGGCGCTGCTCTTCGAGGCGTTCGCAGGCCGCGTGCCGCCGCGCGGCGCCGACGTCGAGCTCATCCTCGCGCCCCGCTGACGCGGCAGTGCGTCAGGATCTCGGCCGCCGGCGCGACGTAGCCGGTGTAGAAGGGTCCGAACTCCGCGTAGCGGGCGCTCGCCTCGTCGAACCGCATCGTGTAGACGATCTCCTTGAGGAAGTCGGGGCGGCGGGCCCACAGCGTCACGCCCCACTCCCAGTCGTCGAGCCCGACGCTCACGGTGATCAGTTGCGTCACGCGGCCGCCGAACGACATCCCGGTGCGGCCGTGCTCGGCCATCAGCCGGCTCCGCTCCGTGAACGGCAGGGTGAACCAGTTCTCCCCCACCTCGCGCTTCTTGTTCATGGGGTAGAAGCAGGCGTTCGGCCACGGGGGGAGGTCGGGCTCCATCCGCGCCCGCCGCATCGCATCCTCGCGGGACGCGTAGCCCCGCACCTTGGCCTGGTGCGACGGGCTGCCCGCGATCTCCCCTTCCTCCACGAGCCGCGTTGCGTACTGCTCGACCGTGGGCACGTACTCGCTCACCTCCGTGAGGCTCACGAACGAGTAGGTGGGGACGAGCGCCGGCCCGAGCGGCCCGGCGAGGAGCCGCTGGTGCACCCCCTCCACCACCAGCGGCGCGGGATCCATCGCCACCACGCCGAAGTCGGCCTTGTGCCCCGCCACGATCCAGGACTGCAGCCGCCGCGGGGCGCCCGGCGCCGCCGGGTCGAGCGCCGCCGCGAACTGCCGCGCCCCCTCCTCGCGCTCGGCGGGCCCGAGCGCGGCCAGGCGGGAGCGGTCGAAGGTGTAGAACGCGTGGGTCACGTGCCACCCCTTCGAGGGCTCGAGCGACACCTCCTCGGCGGGCGCGGATGATCCGTGGGTGGCGGGCTGCATGCGGCTGGCTCCGGGGGCGACGCGGGCCGGCGGAGTCTACGCCGCCGGCCCGGGCATTCCCAGCGGCGGGGGGCGGCGCCGCGGCTGTCCAACGGGAGCGGCTTGGCGATAGGATTGGGTGGGTAGGCGAGGCCGATCCACCGTCACGCGCAGGGGAGAAGAGGACCATGGGCCAGGCGATCGTCGATCCGCAGGAATTGCGGCGGTTCGCGCAGCGACTGCGGCACTTCAGCACCGAGGTCATGACGCAGATGCAGAACGTGCAGCGCCAACTCGCGGCCCTCGGGGCGACGTGGCGCGACCAGGAGCACAAGAAGTTCGAGGAGGAATTCGCCCAGCAGCTCGCCACCTTCGGCCGATTCGTGGAATCGACCGGCGAGTACGTCCCCTACCTGATCCGCAAGGCGGAGCGGGTGGAGGAATACCAGGATCAACGCTGACACCCGCCTCGATGTCCACCCAGGCCGACGTCAAATCGCTCGACACGCTCGCCTTCGTCAAGGCGGCCCTGGCGGCCTACGCACATGAGAGCGGCCAGGCCCTCGACGAGGTCGAGCTCGAAGGTCGCAAGGCCGTCGACTACATCACGGTCGACCGGGCGGCCCACTGGAAGGCCGAGGTGCGCCGCTGCAGCGATCTGGTCAACCAGGCGATCAAGGACCTCGAGCACTGTCGGACGTTCAAGAAGGTGGGCGACAACCAGCCCTCGTGTGCCGAGGAGAAGAAGAACCTGGAGAAGGCCCGGGCCAAGCTCGCACACGCCGAACGCAAGGCCGAAGCCGTCCGCCGCTGGACCCCGGTCGTGCTCCAGCAGTTCCGCGAAACCTGCGTGCGGCTCGTGCACTTTCGCGAGGTGATCGACGTCGACTGTCCGCAGGCGATCGCCCGGGTCGAGAAGATGCTGCGCGCACTCGAGGCCTACGGCCAGGTGACGGGGCCGCGGCCCGACGCGGAATCCGCGGGCGGGGGAGCCGCCGCGTCGATCGTGCGGCAGGCCGGGGAACAGCCCGCCGCTCCGGCGCCCCCGCTCCCCGGCGACGCCGCACCGGCGGGAGGGGCCGCGTGAAGCATTTCGACCTCTCCAGCGGCGCCGCCAAGATGGCCCTGGCCCTCAAGCAGCTCGACATCAAGTGGGAGTCGGCCAAGGAGACGTGGAACGACGGCACGAGCAAGGCGTTCCACAAGGAGCACATCGAGCCCCTCATGCCCGACGTCAAACAGACGCTCGAGGCCGTCGGAAGGCTGGCCGAGGTGCTGGCCCGGGCCGCACGGGACGTGAGCGACGCAACCGATGGCTGACGCACCCGACGCCGCCCCCCCGAATCCCTACGACCGCGACCTGCTCCGCGGCCAGATGGAAACGCTCCGCCGCGAGGCGGCCGTGAGGGCCCGGCTGGAAACCGAGATCACGGCCGAGCACGAGGCGGAACGGGCCGCCGCCGCGGCGGATGCCGACCGCCTCCTCTCCGCCACCCGCGACAAGTACGCCCGGGAGATCGGGGCCGCCCGACAGGAGTACGCGACGGTGCTCGAGAAAATCGCCGCGCAGGCGGCCGCCGACCGCCGCAAGCTCGACGAGCAGCGGGCGGGCTTCGCGGCCACGATCCAGCGCACCGCGGCGACCCAGCAGAAGCAGCTGACCGACGACGACCAGTTCGAGGACGCGTCGTTCCGCGAGATCTGCCAGGACAAGCGGAAGGACCCCCTCCGGCTGTTCGCGAAGTCGGAAAAGGACCTGGCCCGCGCGCTCGCGCAGCTCGACGACGCCGACAAGCAGACGCTGCAGGCCCTCGCCGGCTGGAGGATCGAGCCGCCGGAAGCGGCCCCCGCGGAGGAGTCTTCGCCGGCGGAAGCGTCTTCGCCGGCCGGCGCCGCCGCGGGCACCGACGTCCTCGCCGCGCTCGAGCAGGCCCGGCAGGCGGTCGTGTCGCGGGCGCAGGCACTGTGCGGCCTGAAGTCGGCCCGCACCGCGTTTTCCGGCGGCGCGGTCGCCGCCGCGATCGTCACGCCCCTGGTGCTGGCGGTCGCCGCCGCGGGCGGCGCGTTCCTGCTCGTGCCCGGCGAGACGGCGCAGCGGCTCGGGGCGGCGGGCGGGGCCGCGGCGGCGGTGGCGGTGGTCGGCATCGGCCTCGGGCTCTTCATCGTGCGGCGGCTGCGGAGCCGGGCCCGGGCACGGGCCGCCGAGCTGCGCGGGCTGCTCGTCGCCGACATCTCCCGCGCCCGCCATCTGCACGCGGGGGCAGGAGAGTTCATCGCCACGCGCCGCGACCAGCAGGCCCGGGCCCTCGAGGAGAAGTTCGCCCGCGAGCTCGCCGACCGTCGCACGACGCTCGAGCGCAGGCTCGAGGAGATCCGCGTCAGGAGGGAGAAGCAGGAGGCCGATCTCGCGGCCAAGCACGCCGCCAAGGCGGCCGAGATCGCCCAGCGGCGCGACGCCCACAAGGCGGCGGCCGACAAGAAGTATCCGGCCCGGATCTCGGCCCTGGAGAACGGCCTCCGCGAGGACGTGACGCGAATCGAGCAGGAGCAGGCCGCGCGGCTGGCGGCGGCCGACGCCGGCCGCGACACCCGCTGGCGCGAGATGACCGACCGCTGGCGCGGAGCCCGCACGGCCGCGGCGGCGGCCTGCGACGCGGCCAACCGGATCGACGCCGAGGCCTTTCGCCCCTGGCCCGAACTCGCCGACGACGCCCTGCCGCTGCCGGCCGAGACGCCGCCGGGGCTGCGATTCGGCACGCAGAGACTGTCGCTCGAGAAGGTGCCGGGGGGCGTGTCCGCCCGTCCCGAGCTCAACGCCTTCGGCCCGGTCGCCTGGACGCAGCCCGCGCTCGTGCCGTTTCCGCGGCACGCGTCGCTCCTGGTCAAGACCACTGCCGACCAGCGGGAGACGGCGTCCGACATGCTGCAGGCGCTGATGCTGCGGATCGCCGGCGGCATCCCGCCCGGGCAGAGCCGGTTCACGATCATCGACCCGCTCGGCCTGGGGAAGCAATTCGCCGGCTTCATGCACCTGGCCGACCACGACGAACTGCTCGTCACGAGCCGCATCTGGACGGAGCCGCAGCAGATCGAGCAGCGGCTGGCCGACGTGACCGAGCAGATGGAGGTGGTGATCCAGAAGTACCTCCGCAACGAATACGAGTCGATCGGCGCCTACAACGCGGTCGCCGAGGTGCCCGAGCCCTACCGGTTCGTCGTGGTGGCGAACTTTCCCGCCAACTTCACCGAGACGAGCGCCCGGCGGCTGTCGAGCATCGCCACCAGCGGCGCCCGCTGCGGCGTCTACCTCGTGCTCTCGGTCGACACCAAGGCCCCGATGCCCTCCGACTTCAGCCTGGCCGAGGTCGAGAAGCACTGCACCACGCTCGTGCTCAAGGACGGCACCTTCACCTGGACCGACCCGGAGTTCTCCAAGTGGCCGCTGGAGCCGGAGCGGGCGCCGCCCGACGAGATGTTCACCCGGATCGTGCAGCGGGTCGGCCGCGCGGCGAAGGCCGCCAAGCGGGTCGAGGTGCCGTTCGACCGCGTGGCGCCGCCGGAGCGGGAATGGTGGACGCACAGCACCTCCGGCGAGGTGCTCGCGCCGCTCGGCCCGGCCGGAGCCAAGAAGCTGCAATACCTCAAGCTGGGCAAGGGCACGAGCCAGCACGTCCTCATCGCCGGCAAGACGGGCTCGGGCAAGTCGACGCTCATGCACGCCATGATCACGAGCCTCGCGCTGCAATACAGTCCGAACGAGATCCAGTTCTATCTCATCGACTTCAAGAAGGGGGTCGAGTTCAAGCTCTACGACCACTACCGCCTGCCGCACGCCCGCGTGATCGCCATCGAGAGCGAACGCGAGTTCGGGCTCTCGGTGCTCGAGCAGCTCGACCGCGAGCTGAAGCGCCGCGGCGACCTGTTCCGCGACCTGGCCGTGCAGGACGTGGCGGGCTTCCGCCAGACCGGCAACCCCGACCCGATGCCGCGGATCCTGCTCGTCATCGACGAGTTTCAGGAGATCTTCGTCGAGGACGACAAGCTCGCGCAGGAGGCGGCCCTGATCCTCGACCGCCTCGTCCGCCAGGGCCGTGCCTTCGGCATGCACGTGATCCTCGGCTCGCAGACGCTCGGCGGCTCCTACAGCCTGCCCCGGGCCACGATGGGGCAGATGGCGGTGCGGATCGCGCTGCAGTGCAACGAGGCCGACTCGAGCCTGATTCTCTCGGAAGACAACACCGCCGCCCGCCTGCTCACCCGCCCCGGCGAGGCCATCTACAACGACGCCAACGGCATGGTGGCGGGCAACAATCCGTTCCAGGTCGTGTTTCTCAACGACGAGCGCCGCGAGCGCTACTTGGGCGCGCTCCGCACCCTCGCCGACCGCCGCACCGACATTCCCGCCCTGCCCCGGCTCGTGTTCGACGGCAACGAGGCGGCCGACCCGGCCGGCAACCGCCTGCTCGAGGAGCTGCTGCGCTCGAACACGGTCCACGGCCGCGGGCTCACCGCGCCCCTGGCCTGGCTCGGCGACGCGATCGCCATCAAGGACCCCACCGCCGCCATCTTCCGCCGGCAGGGGGGCGCGAACATGCTCGTCGTGGGCCAGCGGGAGGACCTGGGCACGGCGCTCCTGGCGCTGTCGATCGTGAGCCTCGCCGCGGGGCACGACCCGCATCCGGGCGGGGCCACCGGCCGCCCGGCGCGGTTCGTGCTCTTCGAGCCGGCGATCGCCGACGAGAAGCCCGACATCCTCCTCGCGCAGCTCGCCGGCAGCCTGCCCCACGGGATGGAGGTGGTCGGCCGGCTCGGCGTGGCCGACGCCCTGGAGCGGCTCGCCGCCGAGGTCCGCCGCCGCGTCGACGATCAGGTGCTCGACGGCGATGCGGTGTTCGTGGTCATCCGCGACCTGGCCCGGTTCCGCGAGCTCCGCAAGGCCGACGACGGCTTCGGTTTCTCCTTCGGCGGCGAGAAGAAGGTGGGCCCCGCGCAGCACTTCCTCGACGTCCTCAAGGACGGCCCGACCGTCGGCGTGCACACGCTCCTGTGGTGCGACTCGCTCACGAACCTGATGCGCACCTTCGAGCGGGGCGTGCTCAAGGAGTTCGAGCTGCGCGTGCTCTTCCAGATGAGCGGCTCCGACTCCAGCCAGCTCATCGACAACCCGCTGGCGAGCAAGCTCGGCCCGCAGCGGGCGCTGTTCATCCACGAGGAGACGGGCACGATCGAGAAGTTCCGCCCCTACGCCTTCCCCTCCCCGGACTGGCTCGCCGGCATCTCCGCCCGGCTGCGGGAGCGGCCGCAGGGCACGCCCGGCGCGGGGCCCGTCGCCGCCGCCCGCCCCGCGGCCGAACCCGCTTCGGGCGACTCCTTCGACTTCGGCTTCGGCGGCGCCGAGGGGGAGTTCAACTTCACGAAGTTCCTCGACGACCCCCCTCCCTCGTAGGACAGGCTTCAGCCTGTCATCTCCCTCCCTCGTAGGACAGGCTTCAGCCTGTCATCTCCCGGCACGACGGGCTTCAGCCTGTCCGACGGTGATCGGCACCTGGGGAGCGACTAGCGCCGGATCGTGTCGCTCGTGAGGTGGCCGAAGAGCGTCTCCCGGCCGCGGAGGACGTAGAACTTGAGCGGCCCGAGGTTCTCCTCGCGGGCCTTGTCGAGCACGTAGACGACGTTGTCGGACGAGATCGTTTCCCAGACGTGCAGCCCCACGAGGATGTCCCCCTGGCGGATCCCCTGGTCGGCGGCCGGACCGTCGGCGCGGACCTCGAGCACCGAGAGGCCGCCCCGGTAGCGGGCCTGCAGCTTCTGCACCTTCGCGGCGGCCATCGGCTCGACCCGCAGCCCGAGCTCCAGCCAGCAGCGCTCGGCCACCGAGAGTGACAGCTGCCGCGCCGGGGCCAGTGGCAGCTCGAGCCGCTCCTCGGCGCCCGCCCGCAGCACCGTCACGGCCACGCTGTCACCCGCCTTCCGGCCGAGCATCGCCCGCTCCAGGTCGAGCTGACTCGCCACGGGGAGGTCGCAGACCCGCGTGATCACGTCGCCCGCCCTGACGCCGACCGACTCGGCCGGGCTCTCCCCGTGCACCGCCTCCACCACCACGCCCCGCCCGCCGTCCGCCCTGCCGACGATGCCGTGCCACGTCCGGTCGACCCGCTCCACCGAGAGGAGATCGGCCACCACGGCGAGCGCCCTGTCGATCGGGATCGCGAACCCGATCCCCTGCGCCCCGGCCCGCACCGCCACGTTGATCCCGATCATCTCGCCGTTGATGTTGAGCAGCGGGCCGCCCGAGTTGCCGGGGTTGATGCTGGCGTCGGTCTGGATGAGGTCGTCGTACCGCTGGGTGCGGCTCACTTCGACGTCGCGGTGGAGCGCCGAGATGATCCCGCGGGTGACGGTGTGCTCGTAGCCGAAGGCGTTGCCGAGGGCGAGCACGGTCTCGCCGATCAGGAGGTCGGCCGACGTGCCCACCGTGATCACCGGCAGCGGCTCGTCGATCGCCACCTTGATCACGGCGAGGTCGGTCCGCGGGTCGTGCGAGACGAGCGTCGCCGACACGGTCCGGCCGGAGGCGAGCGTCACCTCGATCCGCCGCACACCCTCCACGACGTGGTAGTTGGTCACGACATAGCCGCGGGGATCGATGACGACGCCCGTGCCCATGCCGTTGACCCTCCGCTGCTCGTCGTCGTCGTCGTTGCCCGCGACCAGCTTCTGGCCGTGGATGTTGACGACCGAGTCGCGGGTCGCTTCGATGGCCCGCACGATCGCCGTACGGCGCGACTCGACGGCGGCGGCGGGGTGAACGGCCGCGGCCATCCCGAGGCCGGCCGCGACGAGGGTGCCGATCCGCATCCACCGCATCGGGCGCCGATCCCCCGTGGTTCCACCGCTCCGGCCCCGCCTGCGGGCGGAGCCCGGCCGGGCCGCCGCGCATCCGTGCACGACCGCCGACCTTCGGTTGGATCGGACGGCGTTGGCCCGTGATTCACCGCCGAACGGGACTACCGCACAGTTTTCCAGCCGTCGGCCGCACCCTCCCTCGATGCAGGGGGCCGGGGGGTGCAAACCCGGAAGTCGTGCCGCCCCCGGCGGATTTATTCACGTTCCGCGGCGGGGGCCAGTGGCCCGCCCGGGCCCGGCCGGCGGTCCGGCGTGGCGACGAACAGCGGCAGCACCTGGAGCGCCAGGAACATCCCGAGCACGGTGAGCACGGCGAATGGCCACAGGCCGGCGATCCGCTCGCCGAGGTCCCAGCCGGCCTCGCGGGCGATGCCGCCCACGAGCGTCGCCAGAAGCAGCACGAACAGGCCGGCCAGCACGATTCCGCAGCCCAGCGAAGCCATCGTGCCGCGGAACGTGCCGATCTCCGAAAACTCCTCCTGGTGGAGGTCGATGGCCCGCCCCTTGGCGACGCTGCGCGGCACGGTCTCGGCGAGTTCGATCGCGCGGGCGGCGTCGTCCCAGCCCGCGGGCTCGACGTCGGCCGGCGTGGCGGACGCGCCGGCGAGCACACCCAGGATCGCGGCCCCGCGGTCGAAGGCCGCCGCTTCCGGCACGCCGTCGGTCGACCACGTCCACGGCAACGCCGGGTCGTCCGGCGCGGCGACGGTCCTGCTGCCCTGCGCCCCCACGATGGTGATCTCGAGGCCGGGCCGGTCGGCGCGGGCCACCCGCCAGCGCACGGGCACGGCGGCGGCGCCCGTGAAGCCCACCGCCAGCGTCGCCCAGGCCGCGTCGGCCGCCGCCCCGCCGAGCGTCGAGAGCCGCTGGGGCTCCCCGACGAGCACCCGCACGAGGTCGGCGTCGCGGGCGAGCTGCCGCAGCACGCCGTCGCGCCCGCGATCGGCGAGCCTGCGGGTCATCTCCACCGACTCGACCGTGCCCAGTGGTCCGGCGCTGGCGAGCCCCGTCTCGAGTTCGCGCCGCAGACGGCCGACGAAGGGATGGAGACGGTCGGGCAGAAACGGGATCAGCCGGGCGGCCGAGTCGCGCCGGATCATGTCGAGCTCGTAGGCCCAGAGCATCGAGAGTTCCAGCGGCTGTGCGAGCACGAGCGTGCGGCCCGCCTGCACGAGCTTCCGCACGGCCTCGGCCCGCACCTCGTTCCATCCCTCCCCTCCCACGAGCACCGCGTCGCACGCCTCGGCGTCGAGCAGCGCCTCCCAGGGGGCGATCCGCGTCCCCGCGGGAAGGGCCGCGGCGGGGAGATCGCAGCCCAGCACGATCACGTCGCCCCGCGCCCGGGCCGCCGCCGTCACCGACGCGATCTGCCCGTCGAACCCGAGGACGCCGAATTTCATGCATGCATTGTTGACCAGCAGCGCAAAACTGACCAGCCGAGAGCCGCCCGCGGGAGAAGGGATCGGGGCATGGCAGGCTGACAGGCTGAAGCCTGGACCACGTGGCAGGCTGACAGGCTGACAGGCTGAAGCCTGGACCACGTGGCAGGCATGACAGGCTGAAGCCTGTCCTACGTGGGGGAATTGGGTGGCCCGAAGCCTCCCTTCTCGGAAGCGCGAAGAACGGTCGGCGGAGACGGTCGGTGGGCACGCGCAGACGAAGGGAGTCGTTGAGGACGATGAAGCGCCAGGCCTGGAAGGCCGGGTCATCACCAGCCGACGGAGGCGTGCCGTTCCGTAAAGTATCCGTCGAGCATGCCTACCGCCGGCTCCGAATGTGGGTCATTATCAGGTGGCCAGAGCCGGGGAGGCATGACAGGCTGAAGCCTGGACCACGTGGCAGGCTGACAGGCTGACAGGCTGACAGGCTGACAGGCTGACAGGCTGACAGGCTGGACTACGTGGCAGGCTGACAGGCTGAAGCCTGTCCTACGGGCCAGGGGGATCGGGTAGGCTGCGGTGACGGCTTCATGAAAGGGTTCTCATGCGTGCGGAAGTGATCGCCCTCGGCGACGAGCTGACGACGGGCCAGCGGCTCGACACGAACAGCCAGTGGATCTCCCGCGAGCTCGCCGTGCTCGGCATCCCGACCGCCTTCCACACGACCACGACCGACTCGCTCGCCGACGGGGTCGCGGCGTTCCGCACGGCGGTCGAGCGGGCCGACGTCGTGGTCGCCACGGGGGGCCTCGGGCCCACGGCCGACGACCTCACCCGCGACGTGCTGGCCGCGGTGGCCGGCGAGCCGCTCACGGAGTCGGCCGAGGCCCTGGCGGCGGTGGAGGCTCGGTTCGCCCGCCGCGCGGCCCCGATGCCCGAGAGCAACCGCCGCCAGGCGCTCTTTCCGCGCTCGAGTCGCGTCATCCCCAACCCCGACGGCACCGCCCCCGGCATCGACATCGAGATCCCCCGTGCGGGCCGCGGCGCCTGCCGGGTGTTCGCGTTGCCGGGCGTGCCGGGCGAGATGAAGTCGATGTGGTCGGCCATGGTGGCACCGGCGCTCGTCGCCGGCCGGCCCGACGCCGCCACGATCCTGTTCCGCCGGATCAAGTGCTTCGGTGCCGGGGAGAGTGCGATCGAGGCCATGCTGCCCGACCTCGTCCGGCGCGGTCGCGAGCCGCTCGTGGGGATCACGGCCCACGAGGCCACGATCACGCTGCGGATCGCGGCGCGGGGCCGCGACGATGCGGCCTGCCTGGAACTCGTCGCCCCCACCGAGCGGCTCATCCGCGCGGCCCTCGGCGACCTCGTCTATGGCGTCGAGGACGACGAGATCGAAGACGCCGCGCTCGCCGCGCTCGCCCGCGCCGGCGGCACGCTGGCGACGGCCGAGGCGGCCACCTGCGGCGCGGCGGCGGCCCTGCTGGCGGGAGCCGCCTCCCGCGGCGGCCTCGATCCACAGCGCGGCGAACCGGGCGTGTTCCGCGGGGGGCTCGTGCTCCCCGCCGCCGTGGAATCCGCCACCGCGCTCGCGGAACGGGCACGGAAGGAACTCGGGGCGTCGCACGGGCTGGGGATCGGGCCGGTCCGCGCGCCCGACGGCGTGGAGGCGGTGGAGATCGCGCTCGTCGGGCCCGGCGGCGGCCGCACGGTCGATCACCGGCTCGGGGGTGCGGGGCAGGTGCGGATCGCGCGGGCGGCGAAGACCGCGCTCGACCTCGTGCGCACGAGCGTACAATCGCCGCCCCGACCCGGTTCCCCGCAGCCATGACCGCAGCCACGCCCTCGTCCACCGCCACCAGGCGCACGCTCGCACTGTCGCTCGGGCTGATGGCGCTCGTGGCCCTGATCGCGTGGCCGTCGTTCCTGGCCCGCATCCACTACGCCCGCACGCGGGCCGAGCTCGCCGCCATCCGCGACGCCGCCATCGGCGCCGAGCTCGCCCCGGTGGGGAAGATGTTCACCACGCTCGCCCGCCTGATCGGCCCGACCGTGGTCAACGTCACGTCGAAGCGCCGCGTGCTCACGCTCGCCGACGAGATCGCCGCCCTCGCCGGGGCGTCCCCGCAGGGGGCCAACGACGAGTCGGTCGGCTCGGGGGTGATCATCGAGGGGAACGGCACGATCATCACCAACTACCACGTCGTCGCCCGCAGCGACGAGATCGACGTGACGCTCGCCGACGGCCGCCGTTTCGAGGCGGACCTCGTCGGGGCCGACGCGGCCACCGACATCGCCGTGCTCCGGATCGACGCCCGCGACCTGCCGAAGGCCGAGTGGGGCGACAGCGACACGGTGCAGGTGGGGGAGATGGTGTGGGCGATCGGCAACCCGTTCGGCCTCGACCGCACCCTCACCTACGGCATCGTGAGCGCGGTGGGCCGCCGGGGAGTGATCGAGAACCCGCTCCAGGAATTCCTCCAGACCGACGCGGCGATCAACCCGGGCAATTCCGGCGGGCCGCTCGTCGACGTGCACGGCCGCATCATGGGCATCACCACGGCCATCGTGGGGAAGGACTACACGGGGATCGGGTTCGCCATCCCGAGCAACACCGCCCGGCGGGTCACCGACGAGATCCGGCGCACCGGCCACGTGGAACGGGGCTACCTCGGCCTCTCGCTGCAGGCCCGGCCTCCGGCCCGCCCCGGCGGCTCGAGCGCGGTGGTGGCGGCCGTCGAGCCGCGCTCGCCGGCGGCGCTGGCCGGCATCGAGCCGGGCGACGTGGTCACCGGGTTCGACGGCGAGGAGATCCGCGACCCCGCCGCCCTCGTGCTCCTGCTCACCCGCGCTCCGGTGGGCTCGGAGGTGCCGATCGTCGTCGAGCGCGGCTCCGAAACCCGCACGCTCTCCGTGCGCGTCGGCCGGCGGCCGCGCGAACCGTAGGCGTCACGCCCCGCACGCTGCCCCGGAACCATGGAAACCGACTTCGTCGCCCGCTTGCTCGCGCGGATTCCCGCCGACCCCCGGCTCGAGGTGCCGCCGGGGGACGACGCGGCCGTGCTGCGGCCGCCGGCCCTGCGCCGGACCGTCGTCACGGTCGACATGCTGATGGAGGGCACCGACTTCGTCCTCGGCCCCGACTGCCCGCCGCGGGCCGTGGGGCACAAGGCGCTGGCGGTGAGCCTGAGCGACCTGGCCGCGATGGCGGCCCGGCCGGAGGCGGCGTTCGTGGCGGTGGCCCTGCCCCGGCACGGCGGCGACGCCCTCGGCCGCGGCGTCGAGGAGGGGCTCCTGGCGCTCGCGGCCGAGCACGGCGTCGCGGTCGCCGGCGGCGACACCAACGCCTGGGACGGGCCGCTGGTCGTGAGCACCACGGCCATCGGCAGCGTGGCCCCGGGCCGGGCGTGGCGCCGCGACGGCGCCCGCCCCGGCGATCTCGTCGTCGTGACCGGCCCCTGCGGCGGCAGCCTGCTCGGCCGCCACCTCGCCGTCGTGCCGCGGGTGCGCGAGGCGCTCCACATCGCCGCGCACTTCGACGTCCACGCCGCGATCGACGTCAGCGACGGCCTCTCGCTCGACCTCGGGCGGATGATGGCGGCGAGCGGCACCCGCGGCGTCGTGCGGACGGCCGCCGTCCCCATCCACGCCGACGCCGTCCGGCGCGCCGCCCGGGACGGCGGCACGCCGCTCGACCATGCGCTCGGCGACGGCGAGGACTTCGAGCTCATTCTCGCGCTCCCCGCCGCGGAGGCGCACCGGCTGGTGGCGGCCGCAGCCGCGCCTCCGCTCGGCCTCGCGATCACGGTGATCGGCGCGGTGGAGGAGGGGGCCGGGCTCGTCGCCGAGGCGGCCGACGGCGGCCAGAGCCCGCTCGAGCCCCGGGGCTTCGTCCATGCGTTCGACTCCTGACGCCCCGCCCTGCGTTACCGTCCGTATCGCCGACGAGGCAGGCCTCGCCCGCGTCGCGGCGGTGGTCGCGGCCGCACTGCCCGACCGGGCCTGCCTGGCGCTCGAGGGGGATCTCGGCGCAGGCAAGACGACGTTCGTGAAGGCGATCGCCGCCGCGCTCGGCCTCGACCCGGCGGAGGTGGTGAGCCCGACCTTCGGCCTGATCCACGTCCACGAGGGGCCGCGCGGCCGGCTCGTGCACGCCGACTTCCACCGCCTCGCCTCCCCGGCGGAGCTCCGCGAGACCGGCTGGGAAGAGGCGCTCGCGGTCCCTCCGGGCCGGGCCTGCCGCGCGTTCGTGGAGTGGCCGGAGCGGATCGCCGGCCTGTTGCCGGCGCGGCGGCTCGACGTGTCGATCACGGTCGACTCCGAAACCGGCCGCACGCTCGCGTTCACGTCCCGGTCGCCCGACTACGCGCCGCTCATCCGGGCCCTCGCGGACGTGCCGCGAGCGTGACGAGCTCGTCGAGGATCTCGCCGGTGAGCGTCGCCTCGAGCGCCGCGAGGGCGCGGGACGCCGGCACGCCGTCGATCAGGCGGTGATCGGCCAGGAGCGTGACCCGCATCCGGCCCGCGTCGTCGAGCGGATCGTACGTCAGGCTCGTCGTCAGGAAGCTGGGGTGGCCGCGGTTGGCGCTTCCCTCCCCCGCGAGCGTCGAGAGGCTGAACGTGCCGAGCCGCAGCGGCCGCTTGGCCGCGGGCGACCGCAGGTTCCAGCGGAGCACGAACCGGCGCAGGAGCCGCGGCAGCATCCGCAGCTCGAGCTGCCGGGCGAAGACCTCGTCGACCGCGGCGGCCGCGTGCCGGCCGATCTCCGCCTGCAGCGCCGGCAGAGGCAGCGCGTCGGGCTCGCGGATGCGGGCCCACCAGATCGCCTCCGGGTCGAGGGCCCCGTCGGCGGCGGGCGTGTCGTCCTCGCGCGGCCGGCTGAGCGCGAGCGATGCCACGCTCACCGGGCTCGTGGCCCAGCGCGGGCGGCCCACGAGCGGCACCAGCGGCCGTGCGATCCAGCTCCGCAGCGCCGGCCGCTCCCGGGCCACGAGGGCGTAGGCCTTGAGGAACACCGCCGCCCAGCCGATCCGCGGAGCGCACCGCCTCCGCGCCTCCTCCACGGCGGCGAGGTGCATCACGCGCTCCACCGGATAGGTCGGCACGTGCCGCGCGAGCCGCACGATGTCGATCACGAGGAGCCGCTGCGGGTCGAGGCGGCGCAGCGCGATCGCGGGCGGGCGGGCTGACATCGCCCGGCATCGTACCGCCTCGCGCACCCCGCGCTCCAGAGAGGTTTCGGGTAGGATGACCGCGATGCGCACCGTTCCGGCCTCCACGCTCCTCGTCTGCATCGACATCCAGGAGAGGCTCATCGCCGCGGTGCCGGCGGCCGAGGCCGTGCTGCACCGGGCGGTGAGGCTGGCCACGGCGGCGGGTCTGCTCGGCGTGCGGGGCGTGCTCACCGAGCAGTACCCGCAGGGCCTCGGAGCGCCGGCGCACGTGAAGACCGCGTTCAGCTGCTGCGGCAGCGAGTCTTTCGCCGCCGGGCTCGCGGCCGCGACGCCGCCCCTGTGCGCGGTCGTGCTCTGCGGCCTCGAGACCCACGTGTGCGTGGCGCAGACGGCGCTCGATCTGCTGGCCCGCGGCCTGCGCGTGTTCGTGGCCGTCGACGCCGTCGCCGCGCGGCACGAGATCGACCACCAGGTCGCCCTCCGGCGGCTGGAAGCGGCCGGCGCGATCCTCACGACCACCGAGGCGATCCTCTTCGAGTGGCTCGGCGACGCCGCTCACCCGCGGTTCAAGGCGGTGCAGGCGCTCGTCAAGTGACCGCCGTCAGTCCGCGCGGGTGAGATCGACGCCGTCCGCGGGGAGCGGCTGGCCCACGAGCCCGCGGAGGGCGGCGAGTTTCACGGCGGCCGCGGGCTCGCCGTCGCGCTCGCGGC
>RGVT01000220.1 GCA_010027105.1 Planctomycetia bacterium | reverse complement strand
CGACAGGCTGAAGCCTGTCCTACGGCAAGCGGGACGCTCGCCCCACAGCAGGGTATTCGCCGTGCGAACAGGATTGCCATCCATGGCCCCTGCAGGCGTGCGCGGCTGCGGGCCTCGCTTTGCATGCGTTCACGTCGTGGGCAGGGTAGGATGCCGCCTTTCGCAGGCATTCCCACCCGGACGGACGATCCATGGCGACGAAGACGAAGCGGGCCCCCAAGGCGGCGAAAGCGAAGCTCCCGCCGATCGATCTCAAGACCCTCGGGCTGATCGTCGACCTCGCCGACGAGGTGGCGACGGCCGCCGGGAAGCGCCGCGACCCCCACCTCGACATACCCGCCCGCAGCCTCTCGAACGTCCGCTTCAACAAGTCGCGGAAGATCATCGAGATGGGTGGCCAGACGAACCGCCGCCAGCTCTTCAACCTCTCGCAGGCGAAGAGTTACATGCAGACGCTCCTCGTGGCCACCGGCTGCAAGGCTCTGATCGACCAGCAGAAGACCACGAGCATCCGAGGACTCTACTACCTGCTCAAGCACACGATCGAGGGCACCCGCGAGGAGACCTTCGCCACCCAGGAGGAGTGCGACCCGATCATCGAGGACCTCGAGGTCACGCTCGAGAGCCTGCGCGAGGAGCTCCACGTCTACGCCAGCAACCGCGGCGGCATGGTGGGGCCGATCGCCCTCGTCGACTCCGGCGACGAGATCGACTGCTCCCGGATGGGGTCGGGGGGCTATTCGATCCCGTCGATCGTCGAGGCCGATATCGTGAAGTTCAAGTCGTGCGATGCGACATTCATCCTCCACGTCGAGAAGGACACCGTCTGGCGGCGGTTCAACGAGGACAAGTTCTGGAAGAAGCACTCCTGCCTGCTCACGCACGGTGGCGGCCAGCCCCCGCGGGGCGTCCGGCGGATGCTCTACCGGCTCCACAACGAGCTGAAACTCCCCGTCTACTGCCTGCTCGACAACGATCCCTGGGGCTACTACATCTACTCGGTGCTCAAGCAGGGCTCGATCAACCTCGCCTACGAATCCAAGCGGATGGCGATCCCCGAGGCCCGCTTCCTCGGCATCCGCTCCCGCGACTACGAACGGTGCAAACTCTCGCCGAGCGTGCAGATCGCCCTCAACGACGCCGACATCAAGCGGGCGAAGCAGATCGCCGCCTACCCGTGGTTCGCGGGCAAGAAGGGCTGGCAGAAGGAGATCGAGAAGATGCTCTCCAACGGCTTCAAACTGGAGGTGGAGTCGCTGATCTCCAAGGACATCAGTTACGTCACCGACACGTACACGCCGGAGCGCCTCGAGGAACAGGACTGGCTCGACTAGCTTCAGGCGAAACATCGGCATCCTGCCGATTTTCGCCCGGGCATTCGGAGCCGCAGCCGAGGTGCGGCTCGAATGCCGGCTGCTCGCACCTCCAGGCTCGCAAGGCCGGCCTCCGCCGGCTGGTCCGCACCCGGCCCGACCAATCCGCCGTCGGCGGATCGGTGCCGGGCCTGACGCCCGTTCACGGGTAAGCAGCATTCGCACAAACGGATCGGCATCCTGCCGATTTTCGCCCGGGCATTCGGAGCCGCAGCCGAGGTGCGGCTCGAATGCCGGCTGCTCGCACCTCCAGGCTCGCAGGGCCGGCGCGTGGGACAGGCTTCAGCCTGTCATGCCCTGCCAATCACCCGCATTCGGAGCCATCAGCCCTGGAACGTCACGCGCGGACGCGACTTGCCCGCCATGTGGAGCGTGCTCATGAGGTCGTAGGCCGTGACCTCGCAGAGCAGTGCGGTCACCTTCGCATGCGCCTCCGGCGAGAGCAGCGGCTCGACCTCCCTCATGAGGGTGACGACCCGCTTCTCCTGCGCCTCGAGCTCCCGCGCGTCGACCCGGCCGTCGGCGACCACGTCGAGGAAGGAGTCGAGCTTGCGGGCGTATTCCGTGAGCAGCTCCGAGTCGCTGGCGGCGTCGAACCACGGGGTCTTGGAGGCGGATGTGGACATGGCGATCACTCCTCGAGGACTGCAGGGACGGGGACGGATGTTTTACCGACGTTCGAGTCCGATGAATCAGGATCCGACGATCTCGCGGATCGCGGCCAGCCGCTCCTGCAGCCGGGCCCGACCGCCCGGCTGCGCGACCAGTTCCCGCCAGCGGTCCGGCAGGAACCGGCGCTCGGTGCACTCGAGCACCGCCGCCGTCTCCTGCATCTCCTTTTCGAGCCCCTGCGCGCTCGGCAGGAAGTCACCGAGCGCCGCCTGGAGGTCCTCGGCGGAGATCGTGTCCGGGGCGGGCCCGCCGGCATCGGCGGCCCGCTCGAGCCCCTGGCGCCGCGCGGCCAGCACGATGCTCTCGATGTCGGCGCCGGACAGGCCGAGGGAGGTGTCCACGGGGCCGGGCAGGCCCGGGGCGAGCCTCACGCGGCACTTGCGGGCCATGGCGGTGAACATCGCCTCCATTTCGGCCTGGTCGTGCGGATAGAAGAGCGGGATGTGCACCTCCGCCCTGCCCTGCCGCTTGAGGTCGATCGGCAGCAGGTCGGGCCGGCTCGTGAGCAGCATCCAGACGATCTTGCCGCGGTAGCGCGTGTCGCCCATCTGCCGGGCGATCATCGAGAATACGCGGGCGCTCGTACCGGAGTCGCCGTCGCTCTGGCGGTTGCCGAGGGCCGCGTCGGCCTCGTCGATGATCACCACCACCGGCCCGAGGCTCCGCAGCACGTCGAGGGCATGCTCCAGGTTGCCCTCCGTCTCGCCGACGAACTTGCTGCGAAAGTTCTTGAGCACGGCGCAGGGGATGCCGACGCTGCCGGCGTAGCACTCGGCGATGAAGCTCTTGCCGGTGCCGACGGGGCCGCAGATCAGGTACCCCATCGGGGCGCTTTCGAACTGCCCTCGCTTGATCGCCCGGGCGTCGGCCTCGAGACGGCTCTTCGCCTCGGCATGGCCGGCGACGGCGTCGAGCGTGAGCCGCGGCTGGATGAACTCCACGAGCCCGCGGCAGGAGCGCTCGATGAGATCCTTCTTGAGGAGCGCGAACTCGGGGCCGTCCACCGCCGTGCCCTCCCGGGCGGCCATGGTGATCACCGCCCGGAGGCTCTCGAGCGAGAGCCCGCCGGAGAGCGCAGCCGTGCGCCTGACGGCATCCTGCTGCGAACCGGGCAGCCCCGCGGCCGCGGCCGTGGCCAGGGCGAACCGCTCCCGCTCGTCGGCCTCGGGCAGCGGCACGTCGATCACCGTGACCGCCGGATTGGCCGCCAGATGCGGATGCAGGTCGGACATCGAGTCGGTGACGAGCACGATCGCCACGTTCACCCGGCGCAAAAGGGGGCTCGTGGCCCAGGCGAGCATGCGCACGAGCCTGCCGGCCGCGCCGCGAGCCGCCGAAGCGGCATCGGCGGCCGGCGCGAGATACTGCGCGTAGTCGAGCACGAGCGCGACCCGCTTCCGCTGCTCGGGGGCCTCGAGCAGGTTGCGCTCGAGCAGGCCGTCGATCGCCGCGATCGCCGCGTCGGGGTCGCGCGGCCACGTCGTGGCGTTGCCGAGCCGTTCCGTGAGCCACTGCGCCATCCCGCGCAGCCGCGCGGGATCGGGGCCGGCGAGCGGCCGCAGCCCCTTCCCGACGTCGTAGCCGAGCACGACGTCCCAGCGGCCGAAGAGCTCGCGGGCGAGGAAGTCGTTGACGGTGCCCCAGCCGCTCGCCGCGTCGGCGCCGGGCGGGGCGAGGGGCACGAGGTCCCGCACGTTGCCGTGCAGCAGGAACAGGCAACTCGTGCCGGCGAGATAGGCATCGCCGAGCCGTTCGGCCCAGGCCGGGCACCAGGCCGGCAGGGCCGACGCGCCGGCGGACGGCGCCGTGCCGAGCGTGGAGGCGGCCTTGTCGGCGACGGGCGACGGGGCGGAGACGGTGCTCACGGGTTTCTCGCTCGCGGCGGCGGGGATGCGGAGCGGCTCGACGTCCGCAGCCGGCTCAGGACTGCTTCTGCGTGGCCCGCTCCGTGCCGAGTTCCTTCTCGTCGCCCTTCACGCCCGCCGTCTCGGGCGTGACCATCCCCATCTCGATCTCGAAGTCCCGCAGGGCGTTCTCGGCCAGCTGCTTCTCCACCGCCTGCTCCGTCTTGATCTTGTCGAGCCCCTCGCCGGAGAGGTCGGCGGCGACGCGGACCTTGGCCCGGTTGAGGCCGATCTTGTCCTGGATCACGTCCTCGATCTGCCCAAAGTCGGTCGTGACGTCGAAGTTGAAGCTCGTGGCGAGTTTGGCGAGTTCCGCCTCGGCCCGGGAGAGCTTCAGTTCGGCGTCGTACTTCTGGATCTTCTGCTTGAGGTCGGCGAGCTTCTTCGTGGCGTGCTTGATCTTGGTGACGTTGTTGCCGTAGGCCTGCTCGTGGAGCTTGAGCTGGGCCTCGTTCTCAGCCAGAGTCTTCTTGGCCTGCTGGAGTTCGAGGGCGAATCGGCTCGCGGTCTCGCGCTCGCCGATCTGGAGGTAGGCCTTCACCTGGGCCTCGAGCCTGGCGACGTGGTCGCGGTCGCCGTTGACCTGCCGCGTGACCCGCTCGACGAGGGCCCGATACTG
>RGVT01000219.1 GCA_010027105.1 Planctomycetia bacterium | reverse complement strand
CCGGCCTCGAGGATCGTGATCGCCTGGTCGATGCAGTGCTGCTTGTAGGCCTCGAGGTGCTCCATCCAGCCCTTCTGGATGAGCTTGATCACCCAGCGCGGGTCGAGGTCGACGCAGAAGCAGATGCCGCCGCGGTGTTGTGCGAGGTGCTCGATCGAGAGCCGCAGCCGCCTCGGCCCCGACGGCCCGAGCATCAGCCAGTTGGCCCCCTTCGGGAAAAACTCCTCGGGGAGCGTGTCGCTGAACATCTCGTAATCGGTGCGGAAGTCGCGCGAGTTGGTGCGCGACTTGGGGATGCCGGTGGTGCCGCCCGTCTCGAAGACGTAGCACGGCTCGTCGGCGAGGCCCTTGGGCACCCAGCGGCGGATCGGGCCGCCGCGGAGCCACTCGTCCTCGAAGGGGGGAAACTTCCTGAGGTCGTCGTAGCCCTGGACGTCGGTGAGCGGGTTGAACGGCAGGCTCTTCGCGTAGTCGAGCCAGAACGGGCAGCCCGTCGACTCGTGGAAGTGCCAGGCCATCATCTCGACGGTGTGCGCGTCGAGGGCGGCGCGGGCCTGCGCGACGGCCGCGTCGCTGGCGACTTCGAAAACCGGGGGCTTCGTGGGAGTGACCGTGGCCATCAGAGTGCTCCGAGGCGGGAGTGAACGCAATTCATAGCACCGGCTCGGGGGCGGCAAAAGTCTTGTCGCGTGGGCCGCGGCGGCCCAAGGCTCCTCGAGCGTTCGCCGACCCCCTCGCCTCGTCGTTCGGCCTGCTACCCGTTCGTGGCCGGGCCGGCTGGGGGCACGGGGGCGCCGAGTTGGGCGAACAGTTGCAGCACGCCGTTGAAGTGGGCCAGCCGCGGGCCGTAGCGGTCGATGAACTCGCCGAGCGCGTACTCGCTGTCGGCGAAGTCATCGGCGTTCTCCGCGGCGTCGCGGGCGATGGTGGCGAGGAACTCGGTGTGCACCTTGGCGAGCGACTCGGCGGCCTGGCGGCACGACGTGGCGAGTTCGGGGTTGGAGTCCTTCCACGCCTTGAGCTCGGCCACCCGCTGCCGCTGCTGCAGCGAGACCTGGTTGACCAGATCCGTGAGCAGTTCGCACGACTTCGCCTGAAGCGCGATCATCTCGCGGAGGAGACGGTTGGTCTCGTTCGGGTCGGCACCCAGCGCGGGGTTCGCCCCCGACGTGACGGAGTTCGCCGAAATGTCGAGCTGCGTGAACACTGGGGCACCCTCCTGCATCGCGGTCGTTCCCGGGAAAACGTGCTCGGGCGAATGACAACCACCGCGGGTCACCCTATGGTAGGCAGAGCGGGCGGCTTGTGCCACGAACTGGAGCTTTTGGTGTTCAGCCGTCAGGGTTTTCCCAGTTTGTGACGCGTCGCCGTCGCCCTTCGCCCGGGCGGCAGCATCGACCGGAACCTCAAGTGCCCCGCCCCCCCGCCCGATGCAAGGAGGCGATGGGCCGCGACGGCGGCCAGCGACGTTCCCCGCACCCACGACTTCCACGCCGCCCGCCCATGGAGCACGCTCAGCAGGCCCCGGCCTATGGGTTCCTCACGGCCGTCGACTCTCCGACGCACGGCCTGTTCGGCGGCTACCTGCTCGTCGACGCCGCCGGGCGGCCGCTCGAATTCCATTGCACGGCGCCGGTCAAGGTGTCGCGGGCGCAGCAGATCCTCTACGGCGCCACGCTCCAGGGGCACCTGCACGGCCGGCAGCTCGGCGCCACCCTGCTCGCCGAGGGCTCGGTGAAGCCGCTCGTGGTGCTCACCGACGTCGAGTCGATGCTCGCCGTGAGGCCGCATACGAGTCTGCCGGTGGGGCTCGTGTCGCACGGGGACGCCGGCGCCGGCTTCGCGCTCGGCGGCGCGTGCGTCAGCGGCCCGGCCGGCGACCAGGCCTGGGAGGCCGCGGTCCGCGAGCGTCTCGAGCCGCTCGCGGAGGCCGTGGATCTCCGTGAGCCCTTCGACCGCATCCGCGCCGCCATCGAGGAAGCGCAGAAGCACTGACCGGCCCTCAGGGGGCGAGCCTCCGGCTCGGCGACGCGATGAGCGGCACCCATCCACCCGGCGGGCCGGTACGGTCGTGGCGGAGCGTCGACCTCGCGCTCTGCGGCGGGCGGCCGCTGCCGGCCGTCGATCCGCGGTTCGCCGCTCCGCGGGCCCTGCGTCTGCCGATCGAGGTGCCCCGCCCGGCGGTGTCGCGTGCGCCGCTCCTCGACGCCGCCCCGGCCGTCAGCAGCTTTTCGTTCGCGCCGCCGGCGGCCGAGCCCCGCGCCCCCGCCCTCCGGGAGCCCGGGCAGCCGCGTGCGCCGCACGCCGCGCCCCCCACCCCCCGACGCACCCGCATCGCGCCGCCGCGCGACGTGGTCAAGCTCGCTGAGCGGTTCTTCTACCTCCTGCAGCCGGACCTCGAGACGACGCTGGAGACGAGCCGGCTCGAGTTTCCCCGGCCGCCGTTTCCGTTCCAGTTCGACGGCATGGCCTTCCTCCTCCCGCGGCACGGCGCGGTCCTCGCCGACGAGATGGGCCTGGGCAAGTCGATGCAGGCGATCTCGGCGCTGCGGCTGCTCGTGCGGTCGGGCGAGGCCCGCCGGGTGCTCGTCGTGTGCCCCAAGGGGCTCGTTTCGAACTGGGCCCGAGAGCTCTCCGAGTGGGCGCCCGAACTCGTCGTGGCCGTGATCGAGGGGGATCCGGAGCGGCGCCGCTGGCAGTGGTCGCTCGGTGACGTGCCGGTGAAGCTCGCCAACTACGAAGTGGTCGTGCGCGATCGCGAGCTCGTCGCGGAACTGGGGCTCGAATTCGACCTCGTGGTGCTCGACGAGGCGCAGCGGATCAAGAACCGCTCGAGTCACACGAGCCACGCCGTGCGGGCCCTCCGCCGGCGGCGCAGCTGGGCCCTCACCGGCACGCCGGTGGAAAACAGCGCCGCGGACCTCGTCTCGCTGTTCGAGTTCGTGGCCCCGGGCCATCTCGCCGACCACATGTCGCCCCGGGCCCTCGGAGCCGCGGCCGCCGACCACGTGCTGCGCCGCACGAAGGACCGCGTGCTCGAGGACATGCCGCCGCGGCTCAACCGCGACGAGCGGATCGAACTCGGGCCCGAGCAGCGCGAGACCTACCGCCTCGCCGAGGAGGAGGGCGTGCTCCGGCTGTCGGGGCTGGGCCGCGAGGCCACGATCCAGCACGTCTTCGAGCTCGTCCTGCGCCTCAAGCAGATCTGCAACTTCGACACGGCGACCGGCGAGAGTGCGAAGCTCGACAGGCTCGACGCCGAGCTCGAGGAGATCGGGGCCAGCGGCCGCAAGTCGCTCGTGTTCAGCCAGTGGGTGGAGACGCTCGGCCGGCTCGAGGGAAGGCTCTCCCGCTTCGGCGCCCTCGTCTACCACGGCGGCATGTCGACGGCGGCCCGGGATGAGGCGATCAGACGGTTCAAGCACGAGCCGAAGCACGGCGTGCTCCTCCTCTCCTACGGCGCCGGCGCCGTGGGCCTCAACCTCCAGTTCGCCCAATACGTGTTCCTCTTCGACCGCTGGTGGAACCCGGCCGTGGAGGACCAGGCGATCAACCGCGCCCACCGGATCGGCGCCGCCGGCGCCGTGACCGTCACGCGGTTCCTCTCGGCCGACACGATCGAGGAGCGGATCGACGAGGTGCTGCGCAGAAAACGCGACCTCTCCGACACGATCCTCTCGCAGACCGGCTCCCCTGCTTCCAGCGGCCTCACCGCCGACGAGATCTTCTCCCTCTTCAACCTCGCCCCCCCGCGCCGCGCCGCCGCGTGACTGAATGAACCGCTCAACAATCCTGCGCCGGCTTCGGGCTCCCCAGACCCCGTCGCCGGACGTTCGCTGCGCCCTCCGGGCTGCGCTCACTCCTAGCGACTGGCGCTGCGCCATCCATGGCTTAGCCGGCGGCCGGGGCACTGGGGAGCCCGAAGCCTCCTCAACTCAATCAGGAAGGGGGAGGCACGGGGCAGCGCCGTGCCGGGACGTGCGCGTTGGGGCATCGAACGTCGAAGCCAGATGCCGGGGTGGTAGACTCGCAAGCATGACATGTCGCTACGACCATGACGTGCTCGTCGTCGGCGCCGGGCATGCCGGCGTGGAGGCGGCGTGCGCGGCGGCCAGGCTCGGGGCGCGGGTGGCGCTGCTCACGGCCAATTGCGACACCGTCGGCCAGATGAGCTGCAATCCCGCGATCGGCGGCGTCGGGAAGGCGCAGCTCGTGCGCGAGATCGACGCGCTCGGCGGCGTGATGGGGCGGGCGATCGACGCCACCGGCATCCAGTTCCGCGTGCTCAACCGCTCGAAGGGCCCCGCGATGCACGGGCCGCGGGCGCAGGCCGACAAGCGGCTGTATCAGATGGAGGTGAAGCGCGTCGTCGAGGAGATGGAGGGGCTCGAACTCAGGCAGGAGACGGTGGAGGATCTGCTCGTGGAGCGGGTCGCGGATGCCGGTCACGGGCGGCCTGAGTGGCGGGTGACGGGGGTGCGGGTGCGCGGCGATGCCGAGTATCGTGCGGCCGCCGTCGTGCTCACCACGGGCACGTTCCTCCAGGCCGTGATGCACACCGGCGAGGCGCGGACGCCGGGGGGCAGGGC
>RGVT01000218.1 GCA_010027105.1 Planctomycetia bacterium | reverse complement strand
CGATGAACAGGCCCGTGAGCGAGATCGACTCCGGCAGCGACCCGCCGCCGTTGTTCCTCAGGTCGAGCACCACGCAGTCGACCCCCTTCTGCTTGAACTCGTCGAGCAGCCGCTTGCAGTCGCGGGTGCTGCTCTTGTATTCGGCCTGCCCCTGCCGGGCGCCGGCCATGTCCATGTAGAAGCTCGGGAGGTTGATCACGCCCACGCGGTAGGGCGTGCCGTCGGGCTTGCGCCCCTCCTCGATCACCTCGCCGCGGGCCTCCGCGTCCTTGAGCTCGATCTTCGCCCGCACGATGTCGTAGATCTTGGGCACCGTCTCGCCGACGGGGGTCACCTTGAGCCGGACGGTCGTGCCCCGCTTGCCGCGGATCAGCTTCACCACCTCGTTGAGGTTCATGTCGACCACGTCCACGAGCTCGCCGTCGGCCCCCTGGCCGACGCCGACGACGCGGTCCTTCTTCTTCAGGCGGCCGTCCTTGTCGGCGGCGCCGCCCGGCACGAGCTCGGCCACGGTCGTGTAGCCGTCCTCCGACTTGAGCGAGGCGCCGATGCCGTCGAGCTGCAGCCGCATGCCGATCTCGAAGTTCTCGAGCGTGCCCGGCGACATGAAGCTCGTGTGGGGGTCGAGGCTGCTGGTGAGCGACGAGAGGTAGGTTTCGAGGAGCTCGTCGGCCGTCATCTGGTGCATCCGCTTGGCGAAGCTGCGGTAGCGGCGCAGCAGCTTCTCCCTGGCCTCGTCGGGGGGCGTCTTCTCCATCTTCTGCACGAGCAGGTCGTACTTGATCCGCTTGCGCCACAGGTCCTCCGCCTCGGCCTCGGTCGCCGCCCACTTCGTGTCGTCGCGATCGATCACGATCGACTCCTGCCGGGTGAAATCCTGCGGCGTAGCGAGCAGCTTCTCGATCAGCGGCATGCGGGCGTCGACCCGTTCCAGGAAGCGGTTGTAGACCTCGTAGGCGAAACCCACGTCGCCCCGCTTCACCAGTTCGTCGAGCGAATCCCGCCGCTGCGCGAAGGCGTCGACGTCGCTCTGCAGGAAATACACCTTCATCGGATCGAGGGCCTCGAGGAAGATGCCGAACCAGCGGCGGGCGATCTCGTCGTCGATCGACCGCCGCGTGAAGTGCTCGCGCTCGAGATAGCTGCGCACGGCGAGCGTGATCTGGCGGTCGTTCGGGCCGGGCTTGGCGGCCGTCTGCGGCGCGGCGGCCGCGGGCGGCTCCTCGGCGCCGGTCCGGATCGTGGCGAGCAGCACGAGGCCCGTGGACAGGACCAGGGCGGCGATCCGGGGCGCGACGCGTCCGTCGCACGCGCTCCGCAGGTCGGTCGCTCCCACCGTCGTCGGCATGCCGGTCATGAATGCTCCCCGCGCACGGGCTCCTTGGGTCGATCCGGGCATTGTGACATCTCGCGCCATCCCTGGCGAGGCATGCTTTCCCTGCATTTTCCACGGTCGCCGCCCACGCCGCCGCTCAGAGCGCCTCGGCAACCCTGTCGACGACGGCGGCGGCCACGTCGGGCTCGGCGCCGAGCCGCCGGGCCACGAGCCATTCGATCGCCGGGTGGTCGCGCCGCGCGGCCGCCGCGGCGTGCGCCACCTGCTCCTCGACGTGCCCGCGAAAGAGCAGGTGCGGCTGCACGATCACGCGGCGCACGCCCGGCCCCGCGGCGGCCGCAAGCGCCTCGGGCACCGTCGGCCGGGCGGCGGCCACGAAGCCGAGGCCGATCCGGCGGCAGTCGGGATCGTGCGGGCAGGCCCCCGCGCCCCCCGCGAGCGTCGCGGCCGTGAACTCGAGCAGCTGCCGGGGCGCGAAGGGGTCGCTCGACCCGCGGCCGATCATCACGAGCGCGGTGCATTCCGGCGGAACCGTCTCCCGGCCGCGCGTCGCCTCGCGCCGCCGCCGCCTGGCGAGTTCCACGATCGCGGCGTGGCAGCCGAGCGGGGCCGTCTGCCCCACGGCCACGCCCGCCGCCCGTCCTCCAGCCTCCACCGCCTCGGGAATGTCGCGTCGGGCGTGCCCGGCCGTGAACAGGAGGAGCGGTGCGGCGACCGCCCGGCGACAGCCGCGCGCGGCGAGGGCGGCCACCGCCTCCCCGACCGCCGGCCCGATCACCTCGAGGAAGCCCACTTCCACCGGCACTCCGGGGAGGAGCGCCGCCACCATCCGCCCCACGGACCGCGTCTCCTCGGCGCCCACCGGATCGGCCGTGCCGTGGCCGACGACGAGCACGCCCCGCGCCGGCCCGAGCGCGGCAGCCACATCGGGCCGCTCGGCGAGCGGCCCGGCCAGCCGCGTGATCGGCAACGGCAGCCCGCTCCAGGGCGTCACGCGCCGGCCCCCGTGGCGGCCCGGGGCTGGATCGCCGCCACGATGAGCAGCGTCGCCACGGCCACCGCGTAGGGGAGCGTCCGCGACGGATCGACCGCGAACAGGAGCGACCCCGCGAACGGTCCGAGGATCCGGCCGAGCGACGCGAACGACTGATTGACGCCGAGCACCTCCCCCTGCCGTGCCGGGTCGGACCGCTTCGAGATCAGGGCCGACACCGAGGGATTCACGAACGCGAAGCCGGCCACCGCCGCCGCGGCCGCCGCGTAGAAGACCGGGCGCAGGCCCGCCGCGGCCGCGTGTCCCGCCGCCACGTCGCGATGCACGAGCCAGGCCACCACGCCGATCGCCGCCATGCCGACGATCAGCACCGCGAGCCCCGCGCCGAGCAGACGGGTCTCGGAGAGCCGCCGGGCCAGCGGCCGGTAGATCCCGCCGGCCAGCATGAGTACCGCGCCGATCGCCGCGAACACGAGGAAGTTGTCGTCGTCGGTCATGCCGAAGCCCTCCTTCGTGAACCGCGCGAGCGTGGCCTCGAAGTTGGCGAAGGCGAAGATCGCCAGGAAATACGTGAGCACGAGGGGGCCGACGGCGGGCAGGGAAAGCACGCTCGACGTGCGCGTGAGGCTGAAAAACTCCTTGGCGGCGCGGGAGTCGGGCCGGCGGGTCTCGCGGAACACGGCCAGCGCGATCACGAGCGCCACGAGCGACAGCAGCGACGCCAGCGCCCCCACGCCCCACGGCTGCCGGGCGAACAGCGCCAGGCCGAAGTAGGCGATCAGCGGCCCGAGCGTGAATCCGGCCCCGAAGGCGATGCCGATGAGCGCCATCCCCCGGGCCCGGTTCTCGGGGGTCGTGCAGTCGGCGATCACGGCGGCGGCCGTGCCCACGCTCGCCCCGGCGATGCCGGCGCCGATCCGCGCGCAGAGCATCAGGCCGAGCGCCGCGGCCGCCCGCTCCGGCGGCAGCGTGACGGCGCCGCCGTAGAGGGCGTAGAAGACGACCGAGCCCGCGAGGCTGAGGAGGAGCATCGGCTTGCGGCCCACGCGGTCCGACACGCGGCCCCACACGGGGCTGAAGAGGAACTGCATCAGCGAGAAGACGGAGAACAACAGGCCGATCACGGCGCCGCCGGCCAGGGGCGAGAGGCCGAGGGCCGCGAGGTAGGGCTCCGCCTGCCGCGGCATCACCGGCAGCACGATGCCGAAGCCCAGCAGGTCGATGAACACCGTGAGGAACGTGACCACGAGGGCGCCGCGGGGCGGAGCGTCCGCGCGGGGTGCCGATGAAGCGGTCGCGGTGGCCATGCGGGATGCCGCCTTGAAACTGCTAGACTCGTGCCATGAGCGATCGCAGGCCCAGTGCCGCCGCCGACCGGCCCGCCGAGGCCCTGAGCGTTTCAGAGGTCACCGCCCGCGTCAAGCAGGCGGTCGAGACGGCGTTCGCCGACGTGTGGGTGACCGGCGAGGTGTCGAACCTCGTCCGGGCCTCGTCGGGCCACCTCTACCTCTCTCTCAAGGACGACGGCGCCGTGCTCAAGGCGGTCGTGTGGCGCGGCACGGTGCCGACGCTCGCGATCGAGCCGGCCGACGGCCTCGAGGTGGTCTGCCACGGCCGGCTCGAGGTCTACCCGCCGCGGGGCTCCTACCAGCTCACGATCGACCGCCTCCACGCCGTGGGCACCGGCACGCTCGAGGCCCGGCTGCGGAGGCTGCACGCGCTGCTCGACCGCGAGGGGCTGTTCGCACCGGAGCGCAAGCGGCCGCTCCCCGCTTTTCCCCGACGCGTGGCCGTGGTCACGAGCCCCAGCGGGGCCGCGATCGCCGACTTCCTCGAGGCGTTCCGCGGCCGCTGGCGCGGCTGCGAGCTGCTCGTCGTGCCGGCCCGTGTGCAGGGGGCGGGCGCGGCGGAGGAGGTCGCGACGGCGGTGGCGCTCGCCGGCAGGATCACGCCGGCCGTCGACGTGATCGCGGTGATCCGCGGCGGGGGCAGCCTCGAGGACCTGTGGGCCTTCAACGAGGAGGTGCTCGTGCGGGCGGTGGCCGCCGCGCCGGTGCCGGTCGTCTCGGGCGTGGGCCACGAGATCGACGTCACGCTCTGCGACCTCGCCGCCGACGTGCGGGCGCTCACGCCGACCGACGCGGCGGTGCGCATCGCCCCCGACGGGCCGCAGGTGACCGCGACGCTCGGCGGCTTCGCGGCGCGGCTGGCCGCCGGGCTCTGGTGGCCGAACGGGCCGGCCGGCTCGACCGGCTCGGCCGGGTGGCCGTCGA
>RGVT01000217.1 GCA_010027105.1 Planctomycetia bacterium | reverse complement strand
CGCCGCCGGCAGCGTCGCCATGCCGTCGGCAGGCGCCACGAACTGGCCGTAGCGGGCGCCGGCGGCCTCGGCGGCGGCGCCGGCCGTGAGGCTGCCCTCCTCTCGCTCCATGTCGCGGAACTCGGGGCAGGCGGCCGCCATGCTCAGCCGGGCCGGGTCGGCCGTCCAGATGCCGGCGACGAGCGGCTGCACGAGCCTCTCGAAGGCCTCGCGGCCGAGGCGACGCACGGCGAACCGCTCGAGCGATTCGTCCGCGGAGTCGGTGCGGCGTGGCACGAACCGTTCGGCGAGCACCCGGGCCTTGCCCGCCGCCGAGAAGAGGGGCGAGGCGAGGATGCCGTCGACCCTGCCCGGCGCGAGGAGCCTGAAGCCCCGCGGCACCGGGACGGTCCTCCCCCGGTGGAACACGAGGGCGCGCCGGGCCCGCGGATCGACGCCGACCAGCGCGTCGGCGAGCCCGAGCCGCTCGGCGAGCGCGATCCCCTCGGGGCGCGAGGCGAGGAAGTTGTCGGCCGAGCGTTCGACGAGCCAGCCGTCGTGCCGTACGGTGTCGACGACGCCGCCGGGGCGTCCCGCCGGGTCGACGATCACGACCCTCCGTCCCGCCTCGAGCAGCCGCTCCGCCGCCGCGAGGCCGGCCATCCCGCCGCCGATGACGACGAACGGTCCGGGGTCGGGACGGCTGGCGGGTGGAATGGGCACGGCCATGAGCCGCCGAGTCTACCCCGCCGCCCTCGGCCTCGATGTGGCGGGCTGGGGGAATCGGGCCGGCCGGGCGCGACGGGGTGGCGGCGGGCTCGGCGCCGTCCGGCGACCGCAGGCCGCAGGCGACAATGATCTGGATTCAGGGGGCGGGGAAGCCTACGGTCCCATCCGAACGGCCCGGCGGACGCCGCGCCGTGACGAATCGTCAAGGAGGACATTCCCGTGGCCATGCAGCGGTGTTCGCGTGCTCGGTTCGTGCACCTTCTCGTCGCCGGGGCGGCGCTCGTCGGGATCGCAGCCGCCCGCGTGGCTGCCGCCGGCCCGCCGTCCGCCGGGGAGCGCGCCGCCGCGCCCCGGCCGCTGATGAGGCTGCCCGACTGGATCGAATCATTCGGCGCGCGCGACCGTGCCGCGGCGAGGCCCGCGTTGCCTCCGGCGGCCCCTGCCGCCACGGTGCTCGCCGGCGCGTGGACGGAGATCGCGGCCGAGGCCGCCAAGACGGAGGGCGGCTCCGCCGCGTCCGCCGCGGGCGCTCCCTCTCCGGCCAAGCCGGGCCTCGGCCCCGACAAGAGCGTCCTCAAGCCCGAGGCGGACGGGGAGGCGACCCCCGTCGCCGGCGAGGAGCCCGTGCCGCAGCCCCTCGCGTCACCCGACTCGGCCGAGCCCGGCCCGGAACAGAACGTTCAGACGACCGAGGTGCAGGTCCGCGCGGAGCCCGTCACGGCCGCGCCCGACGCCGAATCCCGCCGCACCGCGCCCGTGCCGCGCCGGCCGTCCGAGGTTCCCACGCTCGCCGTCGACCCCGCCAGCTTCCGCGGAGTCTTCCCCGGCAAGACCACCCGCGAGCAGATCGAAGCAGCCTGGGGCCCGGGGGAGGCGTTCGTGCGCGACGACCACGTCAAGGGCCTCTCCTGGATCATGCAGCCCTTCGAGCGGGTCGAGGTGACCCTCGCCGACGAGGTTGTCGACTCGATCCGCATCAAGCTGGCCGAGCCGGTCGCCCTGCGGCAGCTCGCCGAGCAGATGGAGATCGCCGACCTGCGCACCGTGTCGATCCTTGACGAGCAGGGGGTGTCGATCGGCGAGGTGTTCCCCGAGCGGGGCGTCGTGCTGAGCGTCAATCCCGGCACGCAGTCGGCGATCGCCGTGCTGCTCGAGCCGCTCGACCCGGAGCCCTTCGTGCTCCGCGCGGAGGGTGAGATCGACGACAACTCCGCCAGTGCCGTCGCCGACCTGCAGTTCGCGATCGAGATCGACCCGCGGCACGTGCGGGCCCACCGGCTGCTGCTGGCGCTCTTCTGCGAGGAGGGCCGCTGGCGACAGGCGCTGGCGAGCGTTGAAGCCGCCCGGAAGCTCGACCCGGCCGACGTCTGGACCCGGCTCAAGCACGCCGACGTCCTCCTGGCCCTCGGCCGCGTCGACGAGGCGCGGGCGGAGGTGGAGGAGGTGCGGAAGCTCGACGACGTGCCGCCGCTCGTCACCGCCCAGACCGCCCGCATGCTCGGCCGGATCGAGCTGGCCGGCCCCGCCCCCGATTACCAGCGGGCCGTGGCCGGCTTCGAGGACGCCATCCGCAAGGCCACGCCGCTGCTCGCCCACCAGTCGAAAGCGATCCAGAAGGCGGCCCGCGAGGCGCTGCTCGACGCCCACCTCGGCACGGCGCTGGCCATCGCCCGCGGCACCTGGCAGCAGAAGGGCCGCGTGATTCCCAAGTGGATCGCCCGCGGCGAGGCGCTCGTCGGCGAGGCCGGCGACGGCCCCGACCGCACCCGGCTCGACCTCGCCCTGTGCCGCGGCGCGCTGGCCGTGGCGGCCGGCTCCGTCGAGGGGACCGAATCGCTTCCCTGGGTGAAGCGGCTGCTCGCGACCCGCGAAAAGCTCGACGGCCAGGTCCGCGACCCGTGGCGGCGCCGGCAGATCGACTGGGAGGTGGGGCTGGGCCTCGCCGACGCGATCACGGCCACGCTCAACCGCGGCGACTCCTCCGACATGCTCGAGAACGCCACCCTCACCGCCGCCTACCTCGAGCGCGGGGCCGAGCAACGCGAGCTCTCCGACACCGAGCGGCGCGAGATGGGCGACCTGCTCTTCAGGATCGGCATCCTCCACAGCCTCCAGAACGGCGCGCATGCCACGGCCGTGACGTGGTTCGACAAGGTCGTGCCGCTCTGGGAGGACAATCCCACGTTCCAGGCCCGGGGCGACACCGGCCGGCTCGGCGAGTCGTTCGTGAGCATGGCGATCTCCTACTGGCAGGTCGATCGCCGCGACGACGCCCTCGGCCTGAGCCGCCGGGGCGTCGAACTGATGGTCGAGGCCGTCGACACTCGGCAGCTCGAGGAGCGGGCGCTGGCCGTAGCCTACGGCAACCTCTCCACGATGTACGCCGAACAGGGCAACGACGAGCAGTCGCGAAACTACGCCGAGATGGCCAGCCGCGCCGAGGCCGCGGGCACCCGCCTCCGCTGATCGCCCCGTAGGACAGGCTTCAGCCTGTCACGCCCCACGTAGGACAGGCTTCAGCCTGTCAACAGGCAAGCTTCAGCCTGTCAACAGGCAAGCTTCAGCCTGTCACGCCCCCCTGTGACCCATCCGCGCTACAGCAGGCTTTCGAGCAACAGCCGCATCTTCCGCAGCTCGGCCACCTGGTCGACGCCCTCGAGCGGCGGCAGATGGGCGCACAGCGCCCGCTTGTAGCCCACCCGCTGCAGCTGTGACACGAGCCTGCCGTACTCGACGTCGCCCTGCCCGATCCGCACCTGGAAGGCGTCGGGCTTCGTGTCGCGCAGGTGCACGTGGCAGACGTACTTGAGGATCGGTTCCCACGACGCCGGCTTTTTGTGGCCGTGGATGAAGTGGCTGGGGTCGAGCGTGACGCCGAGGCCGGGCACGTTGCGGCACAGGGAGGCGGTCGTCTCGGCGTCCTGCGTCATCCGGCCGGCGGTGGTCTTCACGCCCACGACGGCCCCCAGGCCCGAGGCGATCGCCACCATCCTCCGCAGCCGTTCGATCTCGCCGTTGAAGGGCGTGCCGAGCTCCGAGGAATCGACCACGATCGTGACCACTCCGAGCGACTTCGCCAGCCGGCAGCAGGCGGTGAAACGGTCGTAGAGGGCGGGCGTCTCGGGGGCCGAAAACGAGACCGCCACGGGCCGCAGCCGCTGCAGGTCGCTGCAGGCGGCGACGGCGGCCTGCGGGTCGGCGGCAACGCCCGCGGGCGTCAGGTGGCCCCCCTGCTCGTGGATGTCGAGCTCCACGGCGGTGAATTCCAGCTCCGCCAGCCGCTCCATGGCCTGGGCCAGCGGCAGGTCGGGAAAACATTCCGTGCTCACGCATACAATCACGACGTTCACTCCTCGCCCCGCGGAATCGGTTCCGCGAGGCCCAGAAGGTAGCGGCCGGGCCGGAAACCTGGCAACATGACGCGGCGCCGTTCGCGCCCCAGGGAGCCAGCCATGGAGATCGACCGCCCGTCGCCGTTCGCCCCGCGCACCACCGCCGACGCGCCGCCGGTCACGCGGGTGATCCTCGAGCAGGGGGGCGCGTGGAGCCGCTGGGCCGCGCGGATCGCCTGGACGATCGCCGGCGTGTCGCTCGTGGCGGCGCTCGTCAGCGCCGGCGCGAGCGCCCAATACTTCCAGTCCGACGCGAAGGTCGTCGAGAAGTATCACTCGCTCGCGAAACTTGCCCCCGCGAAGGTGGCGATCGTCGAGGTGGCCGGGGCGATCATGGGGGGCGACGGCTTCGCCCGCTGGCAGCTCGACCGGATCGAGGCCGACGAGAGTGTGAAGGCGATCGTGGTGCGGGTCGACTCCCCCGGCGGCACCGTGAGCGGCAGCGACGAGATCCACTACCGGCTCGCCGCCCTCGCCGCGAAGCGCGACCTGCCCGTCGTGGTGAGCATGGGGGGCATCG
>RGVT01000216.1 GCA_010027105.1 Planctomycetia bacterium | reverse complement strand
CGGTGGCCGACGCGTGGGTGGCTGCCACGAAGGCCGACGTACCCACGGGCGAAGGCGACAAGGGGCGCGAGCCGACGACGATCTGCGTTGACCGCGAGGGCGACGTGTGGATCGGCCACCGCAACGGCCTCGTGAGCCGCACGAGCGGCCGCCGCACCACCTGGCTCGAAACGGCCACCGCCGACACCTCCACCGCCGACCCGACGGTGCAGGTGGCCGCCGACACGGGCGGCCGCGTGTGGATGGCCCGCAAGGGCTGCCTCGCCGTGTGGAGCGGCGCTCGCTGGGAGCCGCAGGCCGCGCTCTCGAGCGGCCAGCTCACGCTCGCGGCGGCCCGCGACGGCGGGCTCTGGATCCGGATCGGCGGGCCGGTGTTTCGGTTTGCGGAGGGACGCACGCTCGTGCGGGCCTTCAAGCCCGAGGTGCCGACGGTCCGCGCGATGCACGAGGATTCCGCGGGCCGGCTGTGGATGGCGACGTCGCGATATGGCCTCGTGGTCTGGGACGGCCAGCGGCTGGCCACCGCGATGACGAGCGCGCCGAGCATCTACTCCGTGTTCACCGACCGCGAAGGGAGCCTGTGGGCCGGCACGACGGCCGGCCTCGAGCAGGGCGGCGAGAAGATCGTGCGGCGGATCGAGATGCCCACCGTCAAGCCGCTGCGGGCGGTGTGCACCACGGCGGCGGGCGACACGTGGTTCATCACGCTCGACGGCGAGCTCGGCTGCCAGCGGCGCGACACGGCGACGTTTCCCTCGCGGTTCGACGGCTGGAAGCACGGCGTGGTGACGGCGATTTCGCTCGCCCCCGACGGCACGCTCTGGCTCGGCACGCAGGACGGCGGCGTCGGGCGGATGACGGGCGATCCCGAGACCGCGAACACGGAAAACCTGGCGCTGCCCCCCGACCTCCGCGGCCTCGCGGTGCGGTCGCTCGCGGCCACCTCCGCGGGACTGTGGGCGGCGCTCGGGCCGCATCTGCTCTGGACCGACGGCCGGGAGTGGCTGCGATGCGGCGCGGCCGCCGCCGGCGACATCGCGCTCGTCGTGGCCGACGAAGCCGGCGGCGCCTGGGCGGCGACGGCGGCCGGCGAGATCCTGCGGGCGGCCCCGCCGGCGGGCGCGGGGATCGCCGTCGAGCGGATCACGCCGCGCGACCTCCCGGCCGGAGAGGCCGTGACGGCGATCTGCCCGATGGCCGACGGCGGCGCGTGGATGGCCACGCGGCACAACGGGCTCTGGAGGCGGCGCGAGGGGAATTGGGCCCGCGTGGGCACGGCGGAGGGCCTGCCGTCGGCCACGCTGCTTGCCCTTGCGCTCGATGACGGCGGGCGGGTGTGGTGCGCAGGGGGGCGCGTGTTTTTTGCCGTGGCGCTCGAGGAGCTCGAGGCCGTGGCGGCAGGCACGGTCGCCCGCTGCCACCCATGGGTGACGAGCGGCGACAACGAACTGGCATTCTTCGACCCGGCGGTGGTGCCGCCCGACATCGCCACCCGCGCTCCCGACGGGCGCATTCTCGTGGTGCTGCCGACGGGCGTCGCGGTGTGCGAGCCCGACCGGCTGCGCGCCGCGGCGCCGCCGCAGGTGGACGTGGTCGAGGTGCGGGCCGACGGCCGCGTGGTCGCCCCGCCCGCAGGTGCCGGCTACGCCGTGCCGTCGCAGCTCGCCGCGCCCGTGCCGCCCGACACCCGCAGCGTGGCGATCGCCGTCGCCGAACGGAGCCTCGTCACGCCCACGAACGCCCGCGTGCAGCACCGGCTCGCCGGCATCGACGACGACTGGGTCGACACGCCGGCCGACCGCGTCATCACCTACGAGCGGCTGCCCGCCGGGCGGCACGCGCTCGCACTCCGCTGCACCACCGACAAAGCAGAGTGGGAATCGGCGGCGGGGGGGCTCTTGATCGACGTCGAGCCGCGGCTCCACGAGCGGCCGTGGTTTCGCGCGGGCGTCGTGCTCGGGGCGGCGAGCGTGGCCGCGGGGCTGGCATTCGGCCTCCAGGCCTGGCGGTCGAGCCGCCGGATCGCCCGGCTCCGTGAGGCCGCGGCGCTCGACCGCGAGCGGATGCGGATCGCCCGCGACATGCACGACGAGGTGGGCACGAGCCTCACGCAGATCTCGCTGCTCACCGAACTGATCCGCCGCCGGGCCGCCGACGAGACGGCCGGCGCCCTCGACGATGTGACCTCGATCGCGCGGGCGACGGTGTCGTCGCTCGACGAGATCGTGTGGGCGGTGAACCCGCGGCACGACACGCTCGCGCACGTTCTCAGCTACGTCTCGCTGCACGCGAGCCAGACGCTCGGTCGGCTCGGCATCGCGTGCACGATCGACGCCCCCGAGACGCTCGAGCCGTGGCCGGCGCCCACCGACTTTCGCCGGGCCGTGCTCGCGATCGTGAAGGAGGCGATCGGCAACGTGAGCAAGCACTCGGGAGCCCGAAGCGCGACGCTCACGATCCGCATCGATGCCGGCCGGCTGCGGATCACGATCGCCGACGACGGCAAGGGGCCCGCGGAAGACGGCGCGGCGGGCGGCGGGCGGCCGCGACCGTCGGCCGGGCTCGACAACATGCGGGCCCGCGCGGCCGACCTCGGCGGCACGTGCACCGTGGGCCCGCGGCCGGGCGGCGGCACGCTCGTGGACCTCCACGTGCCGCTCCCGGCGGCGTGAGGTGCTCTTTTCCGCCCAGGCCGCGCGAGAGTATTCTCTCACCGGGGTCGAGGATTTCCCCGCAGGAACACAGTCGATGGCCGTCCGGGTTTCGATCGTCGAGGATGACCGCGTCACGCGGGAGACGCTCTCTGCGCTCGTGCAGCACGAGCCCGACCTCGAATTCGTGGCCGCCTATCCAGACGCCGAGACGGCGATCGACGACGTGCCCCGGCACACGCCCGACGTGCTCGTCGTCGACATCGGCCTGGCTCCCAAGGGGAGCAACCGGCTCGACGGCGCCCAGTGCGTGGCATCGCTGAAGGCGGTGCGGCCCGGCCTCCAGGCCCTCATGCTCACGGTGTATGACGACCACGACCGCGTGGTGGAGGCGCTGCGGGCCGGGGCGAGCGGCTACATCCTCAAGCGGTCGCCCCCAGCCGAGATCCTCAAGGCGATCAAGGAGTTGCGGGCCGGCGGCGCTCCGCTTTCGATGCAGGTGGCCAAGACGATCGTCGACTCGTTTCACGGGGCCCCGCCGGGCAGTCCCCGGCCCGACCCCAAGATCGAGACGCTGACGCGGCGGGAACGGGAGATCGTGGCCCTGCTCGCCGACGGGGCGAGCTCGAAGGAGATCGCGCAGAAGCTCGGCCTCACCGCGGGCACGGTGCGGGCGCACCTGCACACGATCTACGGCAAGCTCGGCGTGGAAAACCGCACGCAGGCCGCGGTGCTCTACCTCGGCCGCTGAGCAGGCGGCGGCAACGTGGACCCCATCACCCTGTAGCCGCAGAGTGGCACTCTGCGGAATGCGCGCCCCACCAAGATACCCGGGGCACCCCTATCATTCTGTAGGGTCGCGGCCGGCTCTGGGCGGGATAGCATGCATCGTATTCGCGGGGCGCGGCGTTCGCGGGCGACGAATCGACGAATCCTTGTTCCACTCGATCGGCATGACCAGTTTCGCGCCACGCTTCCGACGCTGCGTCCCGCGCGGGCTCACGCTCGTGGAACTGCTCGTCGTGATCGCGATCATCGGCGTGCTCGTGGCGCTGCTGCTGCCCGCGGTGCAGTCGGCGCGGGAGTCGGCGAGGCTCTCGCGGTGTCGCAATGCGATCAAGCAGGGGTCGCTCGCCCTCCTCAACCACCACGATGTCCAAAAACAGTTTCCTCGCGGGCTCGTCTGCACGACCGGCACGTGCGACGGCGTGGTCGGCGGAACGTTTCTGGGAAACTTCAGTGCAAGGAGCGGCGAATGGGGCGAATCGTGGGTGATTCGTATGCTTCCGTTTCTCGAACTGAGCGAGGTCTACAACAAGTATGACTTCACGCTCTCGGGAACCTTCGCGGTCAACAGATCTGCCGCATCCAGCATGATTCAACCACTACTCTGCCCCAGCCGGGGCGTCGACACGCGATTCAGGTACTACGGCACGGATGTCACCAAGATCCACTATGGCGGGAATTTCGGTGCCGGTCGGGCGATATCGACGGCGTTGTCGTCATCGACGGGATTGCGGGGTGTCTTCGACGGCGCCAAGCAGTGGGGGGCCTCGCTCAAGGACATCAGCGACGGCAGTTCGAAAACGCTCCTGCTCGGCGAAATCCTCACCCTTACCGATCGGCAGCTAGGTGACGACTCTCGCGGTGCCTGGAACGTCCAGGGATCGACTGCGTTCACCGGAGGGCTCACCAAAACCGCCCCCACCACGGCCGACGTGCAATCGGGCATGCGGCGAATGAATGTGAACTCCCCGATGGATAAGGCCATATGGTGCACGAACACCGTCATCTCAGACCCGCTGTATGTCTGTGGAGACAGCAGCGAGGGGCTCGGCGTGCGCAGTACGCACCGGACCGGCGCGAACGTTTCCTTCGCCGACGGAAGCACACGATTCCTCGACCAATCGATCGACGTCCTGGTCTGGTACCAACTGCACACGATCCAGGGAGGCGAGACGATCGGCGAATATTGAGCGGACGTGGGCGATGCCTCAGGGGTGAGCTTCGTCGTTGATGTAATCCCAG